>JAFLBV010000002.1:600000-900000 GCA_017302895.1 Ignavibacteria bacterium
AAACCTCAAACTTCTGATTTCAAACCTCAGACTTCTGATTTCAAACCTCAGACTTCTGATTTTCTCCCTTTGCCGGGTGATTCGGGCTTTGGGATTGAAAATATATCCTTCGATTTTGCAGAAGACCACATAGACAAGATGTTGCTCGATCAGAGCAAAAAACTCAGTCCCAAAATCGAGACACCTCCCGTAGCCAACGGTGATAATCTTGATTCCCGAACAGTTGCCGAAAAACTTTTCAGCGAGGGTAGATTTCAGGATGCACTTTTCTATTTTAAAGAGGCAAAAGGCGACCAGCCCGAAGACTACTCCCTTGATGTTTATATTCAGGAACTCGAGCACCTCGTCACTCAGGAGAACGAAGAATCGGGCAACAAACAAAAGCCACAGGAGAATTACGAAAAAGAAGCGTATGAGGAAGTGTTAAAGGAAGCAAATGCTCTCCGTGCTGCGAAGAATTTTTCGGATGCTCTCGAAATTTACAATTCTCTGCTATTAAGCGACCCTGACAATCCTTATTTATTATATTGCAAAACTGAATGTGAAGATGAGTTGAAGAGACACAGGGAAACCGGAATCAGTTCGGGTTTGACAACGAAACCGACTCAGACGGAACTCCTCTCACTAAAAAGGAACGGGGATGAGCTTATGAACAAGAAAAATTTTGCAGGTGCTCTTGAACTTTACAAGAAGGCACTAAAGATAAATCCCAAAGATATTTATCTTCAGATTGTTATCGATCAATGCACGAGGGAAATCGCCAGGTAGGTTATTGTTTTTTTAGTGTATCAACCTGCATTTCGGATACTTCGGCTTCTACTTCCAGCATAAACTCTTTGAAATCCTGTGGATTTCTCATATAAAAATCCACAGTCTTGTCATAATAAGCTTTTGTTACACCATGTTTTTTTAAAATCGATTCAAGCGCCGGTTTTACGAACATGGTTGAAGTTCCAACAGTATCCTGCGCCTTTATAAGATCAAGGTAAATGGCAACAAATTTATCGTTGGGTATTATCTCCTCTTTTTTCGAACAACCAATGAGGAGCAGACCTGAAATAATCAGAAAAACTGCTGCTAAGGCATTTTTCAACAACGGAAAACCCCTACTCACGCTTTTTATTCATCCGCTTGCTGGCTTCAAAAAGAATGTCTTTTTCTTTCGTTGTGAGATTGGTGTAGCCTGATACACTGATTTTATCCAAAATTCTGTCAATCTCATCCTGATCTATATCACTGTCTGAAACATCTTTGAATTTGGCATCGACCACTTGATCAGTCGATTTTTTTGTTTTAAAACTGAAGTTAAATCCGCCTTTATTGCCGGTTGACCGGTCGCCATACACAGTCGGACCTTCATCCTCATCATCTGCAAAGGGATTTGGGCGTCCGGAGTACCCCGAGGTTCCACCCCCTTTGAGTTTTCTTTTAAGAGGGAAATATACCGATTTATCAAAGAAAAGAAATAAAAATCCTGTTATTGCTCCACCAACATGTGCGAGGTGCGCAACATTCGAGCCCGGATTCCTGAACATAAACAGATCAAGCAGGATCATGAACCCGATCAAATATTTTGCTTTTACCGGCAAAAGGAAATAGATATAGATGTATCTGTCAGGGTTAAAGAGTGCGAAAGCAATCATGACTCCATAAAGTGAACCGGAAGCACCGATTGTAGGACCTGCTGCTATACCGAAAAGTGGAGTAAGCAGGTGAAGCAGTCCGGCTCCAACACCGGAAGCCAGATAGAAAATCAGGAATTTTTTTGATCCGAGTGTATATTCCACCTCGGTTCCGAACATCCAGAGGGCAAAAAGATTAAAAAATATGTGCGAGAAATCTGCATGCATGAACTGGTAGGAAAAAAGCTGCCACGGTCCGAATCCCTCTCCAAGCGGCCAAAGGGCAAAGAATGTTCTGAAATAGTATTCAATTGGAGTTCCCCCCGATACTATTCCGCTTAACATCATTTCCAGGAAGAAAACCACAACATTGGCAATTAAAAGAGACTTTATAACCGGAGAGATATATGAAAATCCGGCGGGACGGTAATTTCCGTTCGACATTTTTTTCCTTTATTTAATTGCAGGGCTGTATTGTAAACAGCCCCGCAGTTCAAACATTATGCATTATTAAGAACATCCACACCCGGGAGCACTTTCCCCTCGAGGAATTCGAGAGAGGCACCACCACCGGTGGAGACATGGCTGACTTTTTCTTTCAACCCGGCTTTTGCGATTGCGGCGGCAGAATCACCACCACCCACTACAGTAATTGTACCAAGTGCGGTTGCATCAACAAGAGCCTGTGCTACAGCGTTCGTGCCGGTTGCAAAGTTATCAAATTCAAAAACTCCCATAGGACCGTTCCAAACGACCGTTTTTGAATTTTTGATTGCTTCAGAAAACAATTTAACTGTTTCAGGTCCAATATCCAATCCCATCTTGTTTGCCGGTATTTTGTCTATTTTAACGGCTTCTGATGGTGATTCATTACTGAACTCCGCTGCAACCATAACATCAACAGGAAGCAAAAAGTTTAACTTTTTGGTTTTTATTGTTTCGAGAAGCTGGCCGGCAAGTTCCACTTTTTCCGCTTCGAGGAGTGAAGTACCGATTTCGTATCCCATCGCCTTGAAGAAAGTGTATGCCATACCACCACCGATGATCAGCGTATCCACTTTATCAAGGATGTTGTTGATAACATCGATCTTGCCCGAAATTTTGGCACCACCAAGAATGGCACAATATGGTCTTACAGGATTATTTAATGCACCACCCAAATAATCGAGTTCTTTTTGCATCAGATAACCAGAGACAGCGATTTTAACGAATTTTGTAACACCCTCTGTTGAAGCATGTGCCCTGTGAGCAGATCCAAATGCATCATTTACATATAGATCAGCTACTTCCGACAATTTTTTCGCAAAAACGGGGTCATTCGCCTCTTCTTCAGCATAGAAACGAAGATTCTCGAGCAACATTACTTCACCGGGTTTCAAATCATCTGCCATTGCTTTAACTGATTCACCAATGCAGTCGGTTGCGAATTTCACTTCCAAACCTAAAAGCTCTGAAAGTCTGTCAGCTACAGGTTGCAGGCTGTACTTGGGATTTACTTTCCCTTTTGGTCTGCCGAGATGGCTCATCAGGATGGCTTTTCCACCCTCTGCAATTATCTTCTTTATCGTTGGTAACGATTCGACTATTCTGTTGTCATCCGTTACCTTAAGATTCTCGTCGAGGGGAACATTAAAATCCACTCTCACAAGAACTTTTTTACCTTTTAAATCGACACTGTCAATTGTTAATTTTTTCATATTGCTGTCATTTTGATAATCTATAATAAAAAAAAGACGCAGCCGAAACTGCGTCACTAATCTTAAATCAGTTAATTATGCAATCTTTTTAAGAAGATCGATAACTCTGCATGAATAACCCCACTCATTGTCATACCATCCGACTACTTTCACCAGATTACCGTTAACCATGGTTGAAAGTGCATCGAAGATACATGAATGGTCGTTGTGTACGATATCGGAAGAAACGATAGGATCTTCTGTGTATTCCAGAACGCCCTTCATTGGTCCTTCTGCAGCTTTTTTCATTGCGGCATTGATCTCTTCCACAGTGGTTTCTCTTGAAAGGATACCAACGAAATCGGTAATTGATCCGTCTGGTGTAGGAACACGAAGTGAAAATCCATCGAGTTTTCCTTTCAATTCAGGAATTACTTTACCAACGGTCTTTGCAGCACCTGTTGTGGTAGGAATGATATTTGTGGCTGCAGTTCTTGCTCTTCTAAGATCTTTGTGAGGGAAATCGAGAACTCTCTGATCATTTGTGTATGAGTGAACTGTAGTCATATAACCTTTTTCCAGCCCAAAAGTTTCATGAAGAACTTTTGCCATTGGAGCGAGGCAGTTGGTTGTACATGATGCATTGGAGATAACAACTTCTTCACCTGTAAGGATATTGTCATTCACACCCATTACGATGGTTGCATCGATGTCGCCTTTTGCAGGAACGGTAAGAATTACTTTCTTGGCACCTGCTGCAATGTGTGGCATGCATTTTTCTTTTGTTGCAAAAACTCCGGTGGCTTCGATTACATAATCCACACCGAATTCTTTCCATTTAAGATTTGCAGGATCTTTTTCTGCAGTAATCTCAATTTTCTTTCCGTTTACAACGATGGCATTTCCATCAACTGCAACGGTACCGTTAAATTTGCCGTGTACCGAGTCATACTTTAACAGGTGAGCCAGTGTTACAGCGTCTGTAAGGTCATTTATTGCTACTATATCAATACCGCCCACATCAAGGGCTCTTCTAAATACTAATCTACCGATTCTTCCGAATCCGTTTATTCCAACTTTTAGTGACATTTTTTTCTCCTCTTCGAAAAAGAATTATTTAGACTTCCAAATTTACCTACATTTCAGCTATTTATCAATGCAATATTTTATATTTATATACTATTATCCTCTTCCATTTTTACTGTTTTCCACGGTGGGTCAAAAAAATAATAGTCAAATTTCAAGATTTATATTTGATATTGTGATAAATCTCACTAAATTACAGAAAAAAAAAGGAACTTTTAATGGACGAGCTGGATTTTCCAAAATTCGTACCTTTATTTGAAAATCTTGACGACGAAACTATCCATAAGATTTCGGATCTCGGTAAAAGAAAAATGTTTCCGAAGGACACCGTTGTCCTTATGGAGCACGAAACCGGGAACGCCCTTTTCGTGATAATGTCGGGCAAGGTGAAAGTGAGCCGCGAGAGTGATGACGGCAGAGAAGTCATACTCACCTACCTGAATCCTAATGATTTCTTTGGTGAAATGGCGCTGCTCGATGGACTCGCCCGCTCAGCCACCGTTACTTCAATTGAAGAAACAGAACTCTTTATTATAGAAAGAGCTGATTTCCTCGACCTCCTTTACAATCATCCTGAAGTGTCGATAAGTCTCCTGCAGGAACTTACTAAAAGACTTCGCGCTGCAGACATGAAGATTAAATCCCTCTCCCTCAAAGATGCTGAAGGAAAAGTTGCAACTGTTATACTTCAGATCGCTGACGAAATCGGCAAAATCCGGCAGGGTGTTGTCGAGATAGAAAAGCTCCCCTTCCAGCACGATCTTGCAAACATGGCAGGCACTTCGCGCGAAACAATTTCAAGAACCCTGCACAGTTTTGTAAAGAAAGGACTTATCGAACTCGATGGTAACAAATTGCGTATCCCAAATTATGAGGAGTTCAGGAAGTTCTTTTCTTAATTGATGAATTTTAAAGCGGATTTACATACTCATACTACCCATTCAGACGGCTGGCTCTCAGTTGAGAGCCTCTTGCGTAGAGCCATACTCCAAAAACTGGATGTGCTCGCCATTACCGACCATGATACCGTTTCCGGTTATATAGAAGCACTCGAGAAAAACAAAAAATATGGCATAAAACTGGTGCCAGGAATAGAGCTGAGCGCACAATACGAAAATTACGAGGTACATGTACTCGGCTACTGGTTTGATCCTTCAGACCCTGAACTCAATGCCTACAGCGAAACACTGAAACTCGACCGTTATCAGAGGTGCGAACGAATTGTCGAAAATTTGCGAAATGCAGGTCACGACATCACAATGGATGATGTCAAATATGAGTGTAAAGGCGATTTCTTCGGAAGGCCGCACATAGCAAAGGCATTGATCAGAAAAAAAATAGCGCGCAACTTCACTCATGCCTTCAAGGAATTTCTCGGCAACAATTCAACCTCCTACGAAAAGAAATTCTTCATTACTCCCGCAGACGCGATTGCTCTGATCCATCAGGCTGGAGGAATTGCCGTGCTCGCTCATCCCGGCTATCTCAATGATACTTCTCTGGATATAATCCTTCAGGAAAAATTCGATGCCATCGAGGCAATTCATCCCTCGCACACACTCCCTCAGCAACAAAAACTGATCGAAATCGCAAAACAACTGGGCATCCCATATTCCGGTGGATCAGATTTCCATGGCGGAACTTCTACTGAAAGAGGCTATATCGGCTCATATTACCTCTCCCGTGAAGAATTTGCTGCAGTCGAATCTCTCAAAAAGATGTAAATTATTCAGTTTTTTTATATTTACCCATTCTTTATGTTTCGGTACTTTATTTTTCCGATTTAAGGACAACCATGAAAGAAATTAACGGATTTTTACAAGCTGACGGCTTAAAATTTGCAATTGTCGTAAGCCGCTTCAATGACTTCATTACAAACAAACTTCTTGACGGCGCTGTTGACTGCCTCCTCCGGCATGGTGCAGATGACAACAACATTACTGTTGTCAGAGTACCGGGGGCTTTTGAAATTCCCTTTGTAGCGAAAGCTGTAGCCGAAAAAAGAGAATATGACGCTGTGATTTGCCTTGGTGCTGTTATCAGAGGTGCCACTCCTCACTTCGATTTTGTTGCCTCTGAATCTGCAAAAGGTGTCGCTAATGCTTCACTCGCCACTGGTGTTCCCCTCATCTACGGTATTCTTACAACTGATACCATTGAACAGGCCGTTGAAAGAGCAGGAACAAAAGCCGGAAACAAGGGCTGGGACGCTGCCCTCACAGCTATTGAAACAGCCAACCTGTTAAGTGAATTAAAAAAGTAATCACTCGCACCCTATGCCTAAATTTATCTTTACTCTACTCTTTTTAGCTTCTTTACAGTTTCTTTTTGCCCAGGAAGCTTCAAACTGGAGGATTTACTCAAACAAGAGTAATCTCTCTTCGGCTGTTTACGACGGAAAGATGATTTGGGCGGGTTCCGATGGCGGTGCCTGGGCTTTTTCGATTAACGATTCCTCCTTTTCAGAATTTACAAAAGCCAACGGACTAAATGGCTCTCCTGTAACCGCAGTCGTCATTGATAATTACAAAAAGGTCTGGTTCGGAAGTAAAAACGGTACGATCGATGTTTATGACCCGGCATCAGGTATATTCAAACGGGTGATGGCAATCGCATCCTCAGGTAAACCTCAAAGGGGAATCAATGATTTTGTTCTCTCCGGTGATACAGTTATCGCGTGTACCGATTTTGGCATTTCCCTGATCAACAGCAAAACTCTTGATTTTTACGATACCTATATAAAATTCGGAAGTATCGCCGCCAATTCGAAAGTTTATTCTGTTTACCGCGATAATCTCTTCTATGTAGCTACACAGGGCGGGCTGGCTGTTCAAAAACCGGGCACCGTGAATCTTAATGATCCAAACGCCTGGGATGTCTATACAAATATTCCCGGTTCAGGAACCACAGTTTTTCAACTGGTCACAAATGACAATGGCTCTTACCTTGTTGGCACAAACAAAGGATTATTCAAATTTGCTGCAGGTGCTTTCACTTCATTCAGTCAGATGCTCGACAATAAGTCGGTTAAAAAACTGCGGAAACAAGGCGGGATCAGTTGGATTCTCGCAGATTACTCCATCGCAGGAGGTACGAGAAGTGGCTTCTACGGATTTGAAAACGGACAACTGACTTCCTCAATTACTGACCTCAGCATAATGTACGACATCATAACCTCTGTCGACGGATTTCTTTATGCCCCCGGAATGGAGGGATTATACAGCTACAAGTTTGGCACCGGTGGAAAATTCATCTCACCAAACTCTCCCGCTGCAAATCTTTTCAGCGGAATCACCGTCGACAAGTCAGGTAACATCTACTCCGCAAGTGGAAGGGATTTAACAGGCAAAGGTTTCTACAAATTCGACGGTAGCAAATGGACAAACTATGATGTCTACAATACTCCAGTTCTCCCAACAAACTCATATTACAATACATATTCTGCAACGGATGGAAGCGTATATGTTGGAAGTTACGGGAAAGGGTTTGTAAGAATAAAACCGGACGGGCAAATAATTCCTTTTACAAGACAGAATTCGCCGCTGGTTGGCATAAGTGCCGATCCAAATTTTCTCGTGGTTTCCGCTTTTAAAAATGATTCCAAAGGAAATCTTTGGATACTGAACTTCGACGCAGGCGACAGAAAAACTCTTAATCTGCTCACCCCCGACAGCACCTGGTATGGATTTGAAAATCCACTCGGTACCGGGCTGACGAACTATTCTTATTTGGAAGTTGATCAGAACGATACAAAATGGTTCTCGAGTCCGCTTCGAAACGCAATCTATTACTTTAATGAGAAGAACACACCCTCAAATACCGCTGACGATATCACAGGTCAGTTAAATGAGGCGGGTGGCTTGAACGGACAAAAGATAAATGCTCTTGCAATAGATAAAAGGGGTGACCTTTGGGTAGGCACTGACCTTGGTGTTCAGATTGTCACATCCCTCAGCACTGTGCTACAAAACAGTTCCACTGCCAAACCCAGAGTTTCCACTGTCTTCTCGTTGAGGCAGCAAAAAATAAATTCGATAGTAGTCGATCCTGTAAACAGGAAATGGGTGGGAACAGATGCCGGACTATTTTTAGTCTCTGCCGATGGCACCAACCTGATCGCTTTTTATGATGCATCAAACAGCCCTTTGCTAACGAACGAAATTACGATCATGGGAAGCGATCCTAAATCAGGAAAAATATTCGTCGGTCAAACTGGCGGGCTGATCTCTTTCGTAACACAGGCACCTGCACCAAACGCCGATTATTCGGCTCTTTCTGTCTATCCAAGTCCTTTTAAACCGGGAAATGGAATCAATCTCACAATAGACGGTTTAATCAAAGACTCCGATGTAAGCATCCTTGATATTTCCGGAAACAAGATTACATCATTTTCATCACCGGGTGGAAGAATCGCCTCCTGGGACGGTAAAGACGACTCCGGCAATTTTGTTGCTACCGGAGTCTATATAATTGTTGTTTCCGATAAAGAAGGCAACACAGTCTCAAAAACGAAAACGGCTGTAATCCGGAAGAATTAATTCAGGTATAAGATCCAGAAGACCACCGGAACAAGTATACCTGCAGCCAGTATCCACTTCCCTCTTCCCTGAGGTCCGTTTTTTCCTTTTACCATAATCACACCGGACAAAGCCAGGAACGCCAGCAAGACCGCAAAAACATCCGCAACCCATGTCCAAATTTTCTTCGGTTTGTTCAGATGCAGAAAATTTACTTCCTTCAAAACAGGTTTTCCACTCGTGGTTTCAATCGAAAGTTCACCCGTTGCCATGTTAAAATCGATCACTTTTCCCTCAAAAAAGAGTTTTATCTTTTCCTCTGATTCAGAGAAAGTTTCCATCGGTTTTTCATTTATTTTAAGATGTGCGAGCACAATGCTGTCTATCTTCTCTGAAGCCCAGTATGCCCTTGGAAGTGTATCCGCCTTCAACACCTCGGTTGTAATGGTGTAACTTGGATTCCAGTCATCAATATGATTCACCGCAACCCCGGAAATTGCATATATAATTGTAAGTCCCGCAATAAAATAACCGATGTCCCTGTGCCATTTTCGTAAAAATATCCTGATTTTCTTCTCTCTCTCACTCATATTCTTCTCCGGAAATTAAAAAAAAAGTCTTACACCCTTTTAGAGTGCAAGACCTTGAAGAAAGGCTGTTCAGCCTCTTAAAATATTTTAGCGCCAATACCTTTAATTCTGTAAACTGTTTTACCCGATTTAATGGTGGAGGGATCAAATTTTGTTCCCTGTTCTTCAGCTTTGTGTTTCTCAGCTTCAATCAACTCTTCTTTTGTGTAAACGAGTTCTTCCACTTCACCTTCTACAAGGGCTTTGTGTCCCTTTTTGCTTACCGGGAAAACAATAACGCCATCTTCAACCTTGATTTTGATTTTCTGACCTTTTTTATCACCGGATATCTCCATCCAGCAACCTCTTTTTTCACAGACATCAAGGATTGTGCCTTCCACGAGGACTTTTTTACCAACATATTTTTTAGGAGAATCGAGAATCGTCGAAATCTTTGTTTTTGTTTTAAGAGTTGTCCCTTTTCCGTAAACATCGCCTTTTTGTGAATAAGCAACTCCGGAAAGTATGCATAATGCCAATATGAAGCTAAATACAGCTTTCATGTTTATTCCTTTTTTTAATGATTGACAGTTCAAATATAATCTAAAATCTTTTAACTCTTTTGTTTTGACAACAGTTTGATCAGAATGGTTTAACCCCGATCTCAACCCGTCTCCTCTGCAACCAGCAGTTCCTGAATGAATGCCGAGAACTTAACCATATCCAGGGGCTTCGTATAGAAAAAGTCAAATCCTTCATCAATAATCCTCATTTTATCACCATTCAGCGCGTACCCGGTTACCGCGATAAACGGGATACTTTCATAGCCGGGCAGACTTCTAATCCTCTTCATTGTATCGATCCCGTCGAGACCCTCTCCCAGATTAATATCCATAATTACTACTGAATATTTTTTCTCTGCTGCCATCCTGAGAGCAGCTTCTCCGCTCCTTACAGTATCAACCGTACAAATCCTCCTAAGGTAGAGAGCTATCACATCAGAATTTATCTTACTGTCTTCAACAAGGAGTATCTCGTTCATATTCGATTTTTGAATTTGCCTGTTAAATTGCCGTATCAGTTCCTTGTCACCGGAATCCTCATTCGGCACGCCATCAGGTTGCAGAACAATAGTGAGCGAAGTCCTTTTACCAGGTACGCTCTCAATCTTTATGGTACCACCAAGCTTCTTAAGAATCTCTTTTGTTATTCTCAATCCAAATCCACCGGTCGGCATCGTTTTGGAAATGTCGGGAGTGAAAGACCCCGCCTCCCTGAAAATTGAATCTATAATCTCTTTTTTGATACCCGGTCCGGTATCTGTCACCCTTATCAGAAGTTCATCCGACTCACCGGGTGTTCTCATCACTTCCACTCTTATCGAGCCTTCTGTTGTAAACCTGACGGCATTGTCGAGAAGATTGCCCGTGGCTTTTGCTATTAATCCGGCATCTGTGACTATTTTTATCCCCTCCTGCACATAGGTATCAAACCGGAGCCCTTTGTCCTCTGCCATCTCTTTGTAATAGGCAAATATTTCCTGAAGTGCCGCTCCGATATCCGTAAGCCTCAAATCCACCCGCCATGAATCCTTCTCCATATCGAGAATATTGGCAACCGAGTCAAGTTTCTTGATCACCCTGTCGGCAGAGTGCTTAATCGACTTCAACAATTTTCGCTGATTGTAGTCGGTAACTTCAGTTATCAGTATATCAAGGAATCCTGTTATCCCGTTCAAGGGATCCCTGATTTCCAGCCCAAGATTTTCGAGAATCGCCACTTTCTCCCTGTGGAGCAGATCAAAGTGATCCCTTTGCTTCCTGATGTCACTTTCAAGCTTTTTACGCGAAGTCACATCCTGCTTAAATGCAACAAGTTTATCAATAGCTCCGCTTCTGTCTTTTATTGCAGAAATGGAAGCAGAATCCCAATAGTGGCTGCCGTCTTTCTTTTTGTTGATTATGTCACCCTGCCAAATCTCACCCGAAAGAACAACTTTCCACAGATTTTCATAGAACTGTGGTGGTAGAACACCCGATTTAAGTATCGAAGGTTTCTGTCCCAGCATCTCCTCCGGCAAGTAACCTGTAATATCGGCAATTCGCTTATTGATATATTTGATGATGCCTGAAGGGTCGGTTACGACAATTCCGACAGGTGCCTGTTCAATAATTTCACGGAAGAAATCTGATTTAGTAAGTTCTTCATAATGCCAGGTCAAATCATGTGCCACACCGGTAATCATTGCAGGATTACCCGCTTTGTCAAAATTCACTTCAACTACCGACCTGATATATCTGATCTTCTTTGTTTCAGGATCAATTATTCTGTAATCAACCGAGTAGCCTTTGAAATCATTTATCAATGAAGTGGCGGCTTTTTCAACTTTTTCCCTGTCTTCAACCGCAATCAACTCGTTCATCTTCGTTTGAAGGAATTTCAGTTCCTCGGGGTCGTCACGCATAACCCGCCTAATTCCGAAAAGATCGAAAATGTCATCACTGATCCATACTTTCCCCTGATTAAGATCAATTTCCCAGTTTCCCGAAAGAGTCAGTTTATTTAACCGTGACATTCTTTCATAATTAACCCTGTCTTCAATGAATTCCTTCTGCACTTCCCCGGGATAACGAAGAAGCAAAATCCACCCGATGTGACTTTCATCCTCCGCCTTCACTGGCGAAATAACGCCTGTGATTGAACTTTCACGAACACCGAACTTTAACCGTGCAGTATTACCGAGACGGAAGTTCAAACCCGATGCTCTAACCTGTTCAAGAATTGATTTAAGATTCTGTCCTGTGTCAAGATCATCTATTTGTACAATATCAGTAATCTTTTTGTTCACAAACTGATCATAGGAGAGATCGAGAGTCACTTCGGCACTGTAGTTAAGATAGGTCACCACTCCGCTTTTATCTACCATAATCAACGGATCACCAACCGCAGCTATCGCAGAGCCAAGGTCTTTGTTGGATTTGGTCAGGCTGTCGATTTCGGAGTATCGTAGTGAAAAATCCCTCTGACTTGCGAAACACCCAAGAAGGAGCCCGTTGTTATCGTAAATGTTTACAAACTCGGTCTCAATCCAGATCTGCATCCCGGGGGAAATCTCCTCCGAAGTTTCGAGGTGCAGCCAGCCGGTCTTCAAAAGTTTTCTCCAGGCAGACTTCCCGCTCTTTACATCATAATAGAAATATCTCTCGGGCGAAACACCCATAAGATTTCCGTGGAAACCGGGATTTAATTCCGTTGCCCGTTTGTTGAAAATGGTGATCTGTTGAGTTTTGAAGATATGTTCGAAGAGCTGGGGATCCTCATTTTCGGGGTCCCATTCGACAGGTTGATTCAGCATCATGGCAAAAAAGCCGTCGGGTGATGCTTCAAAAAGAAGTCTTAAGATATAATTGGTGTAGGGCTCGGTGTGAACCGAACTTACTTTTGGCAGTATTCCGTCAGAATTTTTGGCAGGGTTTATCACTGTTGCCCTTCTTGACCTTGCTTCGTCCATAAAACTCCCTCTATTCCTTAATGTAAACTGAGGTGAAACCAATCCCCTGCGATTCAGGGTTATGTGACCAGCTTTTGTCATTTCCGGTACTGATAAAGTAAATTCCCGGTTTTAATTTAATATCAGGTTCCACTTCCCAAAGTGCAGATGCTACATTATTCCGCCCCTGCTTTCCCTCAGCCTGCCACTTCCCGATCACTTTTCCCGGTCTGTCGGTCAGAATTATCTCACCCGCTGGGGCTCCCTTTCCGTCATTCCAATGGTAAGTTCTGATTTTTGCTATCTCAATCTCTGAATACACTTCAAACTGAAAAGGCATCGCTGCCCCCTGAGTTACAGGAGAATTATTCTCATTCGAATAAGCCTTTTTCACATTCGAGGAACAGCCTGCAAGCAAAAGAGGCAAAAGGAAAACAAACACTTTATATTTCATTAATGGCATACCGCTAAAATTCATACAATCCGAAAAGATAATTTACTTCATTTAACTGAAATAATTAAATTATTTTTAGACCGGTGCGGAATAGATCACAAAATTCATACAGGTATTAGGGATTAGGTATCAGGTATTATTTTTTTGATTGGAGATGGAGACTACCTCACCGATGCCAAGGGGATGCGTTTGGCACAGTCCCTTTCCTGAACCACCCCCCTTGCCCCCCATTCTTCTAAAGATGGGGGAAAATAAATTGTGAATTGTCGCTGGTTCTACGAACATTTAACCCCACTACGGGGGTAATCAAGGTATAACCATTTTAATCTACGAACATTCAACCCCACTACGGGGGTAATCAAGGTATAGTCGTCTTAATCTACGAACATATAACCCCACTACGGGGGTAATCAAGGTATAGTCGTCTTAATCTACAAACATTCAACCCCACTGCGGGGGTAATCAAGGTATAATTGTCTTAATCTACAAACATTCAACCCCACTACGGGGGTAATGAAGGAATAATCGTCTTAATCTACAAACATTCAAACCCACTGCGGGGGTAATTAAGGAATAATCGTTTTAATCTACTACGAATATTCAACCCCGCTACGGGGGTGAGATCGTTTCCATCCTTTTTCATCTTGATTATCGTGTTCAAAAAAGATGTCGTCACGAGGTATCACCGGTCGGGTGGACAATCGAGACGATTGTCGCTCCTTTTCCGAAATCGAAGTTTTTCGTATGTCCGTGAAATCCGTGGGACTATTCCCTATCCGTGGGCATTCGTTGAATCCGTCTCATCCGTGTGCCATTTCATATCCATCGCAAAAGGGGCAGCTCATAGTTCATAGATCATAGTTAATAGCTAATTAAGGCTCAGTTTCTTCTCCAGGGTTTTGTTACCCACACCATGGCAAGCGCTGCACTTCTGGGTTTTGAAGGAGACTTCAATACCACCGGGATGGGTGAATTCGAGTCCGGTCATTGATATTTGCGATCCCTTTTGCGGGGTGGTTTGAGCAAGAAGGACATGACAACTGTTGCAGTCGTTTGTTAGAACTTTCCCGTCGTCGGTGACATGTTTTCCGTCGTGGCAGCGGAAGCATCCATCGTAGTTCATGTGCCCGAGGTTGTTCGGATAATGTCTCCAGCTCACCCTCATTTCGGGGAAATAATTGCGGGAATAGATTTTTTGCACTTCTTTAATCGCTGTGGCTATTTGTTTTCCGTTTTTCTTTGCGATATCAGGATAGTTGTTTTTATAGAAGTTCGTTATTGTGGACGCAATTTTTGACTGTGCCTCGTCCTTTGTCTGGTAGGTGGCATCAAGTGCCTGAGTGGTTACACTTTTGATGTATGGAAGTGTAGAGTCAATCACACCTCGGGACATCGAGATATTGATAATGCGGCTTGGCTCGTTATAGATGTGTGCCGGTCTGTTGTGGCAGTCGATACAATCCATTTTCCTTATTTCTTCACTTCCTTCCGTTGCTTTTTTGGACTTACCTCTCACCTTGTAAATCGTTTCCTTGCCCGTTTCTTTGTTTACGGCTTTTACCCAGTCAATTGTCTGACGGGTATGATCTGTAGCCGTGTAGTAAATGTCATTGGCTATGTTCATGTGCCAGTGGATACCGTTTCTGTTGCCAAGTTCGGTGTTTCCCCCACCCACTCTCATAAGGAGTGTAAGCGAAGATTTTGTGTTTTTTTCGTCTGACAGATAGTAGTCGAGATCAACTTTCTTTTCGCTGAAGAAGTGTTTGGGCCAGTGGCACTGTTCACATGTTTCCTGAGCTGGACGCAGATTCTCGATCGGTGTCGGAATCGGTCGCGAGTATTTGTTGAAAGTAACCGAATAAAGCTGATATGAACCCGATATTTTGGCTCTTACAAACCAGCCGGCTCCCTCGCCTATATGACACTTTACGCAACCCACTTTGGAGTGTGGCGAATTTTTGTATGCGGTATATTCCGGTTCCATTACTGTGTGACAGACTGTACCGCAAAATTCATCAGAGTCGGTGTATTCATACGCCTTAAAACTTCCAAAAGCAGAGAATAGAAGAAGGAAAATGGTACCAACCGAGAAGAATATGGTGGCAGCAAGGTGCTTCGGATCATTAAGATCAATTTTCGGGAATTTCCTCGCTTTGAAATCGATTTGTTTTGACCTTTTGTGTTCTCTGTACCATCCGTAAGCGATGATAATCAGTCCCGTTATAAGAAAAACAGGCAAAATCACGAAAGCGATGATGCCCATGTAGGGCTTGTGAACTTCGCTGAATGACTCAATAATCATGAGGAAGATTATCAATCCAAAGCTTATCCCTGCGAGAACTGCCCCGCCGATTGAGATTGGATTGTAAACGGAAGTTGGAAATATCTTTTTCATCTTGGCTCTTTCAAAATTTATTTATCGTTCCGTGAAGTATCTGATTTCTTTTTTCTGCGAATGTAGAGGAAACCGATGATCAATCCGATTCCAACTACAATAAAAGCAACAAGAAGAAATGTACTGCCTCCGGTGGAAGTGGATGGCTCCTCTTTTTTCTCAACCGGTTTCACAGGTTTATCCGCAACTTTGTGAATTGTACCCGAGACAAAATCAGTTTCTGCTCCAGGATGACACTTACCGCAGGTAGCCTGCAGATTTTTCTTGTTTACGGCAGAACCTGCATCCTTTGAATTGATGATCTTGTGTGGTCCGTGACAACTTGCACAGTTCGATACGGTCACCTTGTTGTCTTTTACTTCGATACCGTGATAGTTATTCTTCGAAACTTTGGTTTTGTTGTTCGAGAGGGCATAATCAGGCGAAATTTCGACAGGTTGATGGCAACCTGCACAGATTTTCTCAGTCTTCACTTCGGCGGTTTCATGTTCATTGTGACATGAGGAACAAACGGGAGCATCCTTCACTTTTTTAGTAAAAGCATCATAATGGATGCTTGCTGAATAATCAGCCTTAATATCTTTGTGGCAGCCTCCACAGGTATTTGGTATGTTACCGGCATACACATTTGATGCCTGATCTTCTTTGTTCTTTATTTTATGACTGCCATGACAATCGACACAGGAAGCAGCTTCCCCGTTACCGCCTTTTATCAGGCGTGAGTGGGTGCTTGAATCAGCGTTTGAGATAAACTTTTTATTGAAAGCAAATCTTGAAGTGACGGCAGTTATATTGTTATGACATGAGAGGCACAGGTTCTGCTGAGCAGATTTGAGTCTTACTTTATCTGTACCGTAGCTTCCCGTCGTTATCTGTTCTTTGTGGCAGGTAATACATCCCGGCTTTTCATTGGCACCATTTCCATAGCCGTGGGCGCTGTAATAGAAATCCCCGTTTTGAACAGTATGGCACTTGGCGCAAACTGCTATCGAATTGGTTCTTCCGATATTTTTGAAAGGTTTTGCATCATGGGTCCCGTGACACAATCTGCAGCTTACATCTTTTCCTTCCGCCAGTGGTTTTGCATAAAACATCTGAGGGTGGAAGAGGTGTCTTATTTTTGCATCCTTGTGGCAGGTCATACAATCGATAGGCTGGATGTTCTCCTTGTGAGGCATTTCCTCTGGATTAAATCCCGCGTGACACGAAACGCATTCAAGCTTTTTATGAGGTGAGGCAGCTAAAATCTTCTCATCAACGAACAGTGATCTCTGTTTCCCGTTTCGCTCCATCGTCAGTGTGTTGTCTGAATGACAGGCAAGACAGTCATCATTTGATGAAGTGGAAAACTTTCCTTTGTTGTCGGCAATCAGATTGATCTGAAAAAAGAGTATGATCAGGAAAAACGATGCAGACAAGTAAAGATGTTTGAAGTTTGTCATAGTTGATCTTTAGTTTTATTTAAGAAAACGATTCGATTGTTATCTGCTTTATGAAATATGAAACAACTTGTTCCGCAATAATTATGCCAAATTAAATCGCCTAAAATTAGATTGTTTTGGCACCTGCGGTTGAATGACATCTCACTTTTAAGAAAAAAGAAGACTTTAAATTCTTATTTGAAAGAATGACCGGTTTTTCCTTCACTTTCTAAGAGATTAAATAATGGGAATTTTGGGTAAAGAGGAATTTTATCTTTTGCAGAAAAGATATTTTATGTATAAATTACGCTCTGAAATCAACAATATCATTAAACGCTTTTCCGGAGCAAACAGAATGCACAAAACCTATCTAACATTTGATGACATAAGCATTATCCCGAGAGTAAAATCGACAATCAACAGCAGAAGTGAGGTGGATCTGAGTGTCTCTCCGGTGGCCGGTACACTCTTGGATGCCCCGATTGTTGCCTCCCCTATGGATACTGTTTGTAACGGAAACATGGCCGCGAAAATGAATCAGTTTGGCCTTGTCGGGCTTATCCACCGGTTTCAACCCGTCGAGAGTCAGAAAATCGAGCTAAAAAACGCTATCGATTTGGTTATCGACTCGGAACTGAACAGCCGTGACCATATAAATCTGGGGGTTGCAACCGGTGTCTCAGGTGACTATCAGGAACGACTGAGAGAGCTTGACTCAATCATGAGAAACTACCGGTTGAAAGAGAGAAAAGCAAAATTTTCGTTCTGGGTCTGCTTTGATACCGCGAACGGATTCTCCTCTCTCATGGAAAATGCCGTAAAATGGTACAATTCCGCATATTCAGGCTATATAACCGTCGCCGGCAATGTCGCAAGCAAGGAGGGATACCTCTTTCTCAGTGATCTTGGAATCAATGTTGTTCGAGTGGGAATTGGTGGCGGATCAGCCTGCAGTACTTCGATTGCAACAGGAATTGGCGGAGGTCTCATCTCGATTCTCGAAGAAATAAGGGGTGTGAAACAGGAACACTGCCTCGTTATGGCTGACGGTGGTATCAGGTATTCAGGTGATGTGGTGAAGTCACTCGCTCTCGGTGCAGACCTCTGCATGCTTGGTCGACTTTTCGCAGGATTTGATGAGTCACCCGGAGCAATCATTAAGGCAATTGACGGTAAAAAATACAAACTCTTCAGAGGGCTGGCATCAAAATCCGCTTCTGAAATTCTGGGACAGCAGAAAAAAGCTGTGGAAGGAATCGAGACGCTCGTGGAATATAAAGGAAGTATCGACGAGTTTGTTCAAGAATTTTTATACGGCATCAGATCCGGCTTAAGTTACTGTGACTGCCGCAGTATTGGCGAGTTCAGAAATTATGTGGATACTACCGAAGATGTCATTGTGGTTAATTCCCAGAATGCATTTATTGAGAGAGTCCCGAAACTGGTTTAATCCAATAATGCAGTAATCCAATAATGCAGTAATACTGCCGGTTAAATGGAAATTGTGGACTTTTTTGTTTTTTCATTTGTGAGAAAAAAAGTGTTGAAAATCTAAATAATGAGATTTTTTTACTGTTGAATTATTATACAGTATCTGATGATACCGGCTTATTTTGGATAAAAGATTACCTCGTACCCGTATTATATATTTATACCGGCTTTTAATCGACATTTTTGCACCCCCCTTTCTTTTAAGTTCTCTTCGGTTATTTTTTTTGATCAATTGGAAGACGATGGCACAATTTTTGCTTATTTAATGCAAATTCAATTAATGCACTTTAATTCCGTTTGAACCATGAAAAAAATATCTCTTTTACTCCTAATAGTTTTCATATCCACAGTTCATATTTATGCACAAAAATCGAATGATGACTGCCTTGCCTGTCACAGCGATGAATCGTTGAGCACAACCCGAAACGGGAAGCCGGTATCCCTCTTTGTCGAGGGAGGAAGATACCAGGCATCGGTTCACGGTTCAATGGAATGTATGGATTGCCACACAGGTTTTAACGGTGAGGAACTGCCTCACAGAGCAGGCAACAACATCTACAAAGTTGACTGCAGTGGTTGCCACGATGTAAAGGCATTTAAAAGCAGTATCCATGGGGTAAAGAATGTGGAATGCTGGTCGTGCCACACAAAACACGCCATACTTCCCGCTTCCAACATGACTAACGGAAGAGTTGAACTTTGTATGACTTGCCACACCTCGGGTGGTGTAAAACAGTTTACTACCGGCGGACACTTTAAAGCTTACAAAGCCGGAAACAAAGTAAACTGCGTTACCTGTCATGGTAACAGTTCCCACGAAATTAAAAAGACTGCATTCAATAAATTTACCGAAACTCAACTTTGCAACAAGTGTCACGCAGTTCATAAAACACAATTTTCTGTTGAGCTGCATGCACAGGCAAACCAGGCAGCATTTCCCCGCTGCACAAGCTGCCACGGCGAACACCTTGCTGCAGTGAACAGATTTTCACGGAACTCACAGGAATGCATGAATTGTCATATGAATGCATCCATCTTCCACCCGAAAAACAACGAAAAGCTTGTTGATTTTATCAAGACCTATCAGACGAGCGTCCATGCACACCTCCAGGCTAATGGTGTTGAAGCTGCATCATGTGGCGATTGCCATGGAAACCACACTGCCGAAGGACTTGATGCTACAAAAAACAGAGTTAAAAGAGAAAATATTAACGCTATGTGCGGCAGATGCCATCAGGATGCCATGAAAGAATTCAATGCATCTGCGCATGGTCTTGCTGCTCAGAAATACAAGGATGTTGCTCCAGTTTGCACTGACTGTCACGGTGAACACCAGATTTCAAGCGTAAAAAGTCCCGAGTTTGCGAAGATCAAAATCAAAGAAATGTGCATGAACTGTCATGTGAAGAATGAAAAAGTTCTGAAACTGACAAAAACAACCAAAAACGATATTCAGCATTACGAAAATTCTGCACACTGGAAAGCTCTTAAAGCCGGAAATGAAAAAGCTGCTGTGTGTTCTGATTGTCACACGGGACATGCAATGCTTCCGGCAAAGGATCCAAATTCCTCAATTAACAAACATAACATTGCAGCTACATGTGGCAAGTCCGGCTGCCATGTAAAACAAAAAATTGATTACAACGCCAGCGTCCATTTCAAATCACTCAAATCAGGTAAGGACGATTCCCCGGGTTGCGCTGACTGTCATGGTAATCATCAGATTGAGAATACTGACCGATTTCTGAATGAAGGTTTGAAAAGCCAGTTTATCGCTAAACTATGTTCTGATTGCCACGCAAGCGTTCAACTGGCAGAAAAATACAGCTTTTCACAGATTAATGCTGACAGTTACTACAAAAGTTATCACGGTCTCGCTGTAAGAGGCGGATCGAAAACCGCAGCCAACTGTGCAAGCTGCCATCACTATCATGATATCAGACCAAGCTCCGATCCCCTTTCATCGATTAACCGGGCAAACCTTTCGAAAACATGCGGTAAATGTCACCCCAACGCGAAGATCGATGATGAGTTCGCCAAAGTACATGTTACCAACACGGAAGAAGAATCTATACTTCTTTGGATCGTAAAGTCAAGCTATATCCTGATTATTTTCGGAACCATCGGAATAATGTTCATACACAATATTCTTGATCTCTTCCGTAAACTGCAGGAAAAGAAGAAACACAAACACCAAATCAAGAAGCTCAAAGAAGAAGGCAAATATTATGTAAGGATGACCAAAAACGAGAGAATTCAGCACTTCTTCCTTCTGACATCTTTCATTGGTCTCGTAATTTCAGGCTTCGGCCTCGTTTATCCCGATGCTTTCTGGGTAAGAGCAATCAGATATGTCCTCGGTGAATATGCATTTGAAATCAGAGGTCTGTCACACAGAATCCTCGGCATAGTCATGATAATTGTCTCTTTCTATCATGTATGGTATCTTTTCTTCCACGAAAATGGTAAAAAACTGTTGAGAGATTTCCTCCCTGCATGGCATGACTGGGATGATGTGAAAGTAAACTTTAAATATCTCACTTTCAGAAGTGAAGAAAAACCTGCTTTCAGAAGATTCAGCTATATGGAAAAAGCTGAATACTGGGCCCTCATTTGGGGTACCGTAGTAATGTCGCTTACGGGTTTGCTCCTTATGTTCAACGACTTCTTCCTCGCGAAAGCACCAAAGATCTGGTTCGATGTTTCGACTTTGATCCATTACTATGAAGCATGGCTCGCCACACTCTCTATCATTGTATGGCATTTTTACTATGTTATCTTCAGCCCGGAAGTGTATCCGCTGAACACTGCGTTCATTACAGGCAAGATGAGTGAAGAGCTTATGGAAGCTGAGCATCCTCTGGAACTTGCAAGACTAAAGGCGCTCGAAGAAGAAGAGAAGAAAGCAGCGAAGGAGGAATCAGGAGATGACGGAGAAAACAAAACCGTCCCTGAGGAGAACTAAAAAAACAAGTTTGTATTGTTGATGAAGAATGATTGAGTTAGATGTTAAAGGCTGTCAGAAATGGCAGCCTTTTTTATTTTAAACTATTTAAGCAATACCATTTTACCGGATAATACACTTCCGGCTGCCGAGATTTTATAAAAATAAATTCCGCTTGGAAGATTTGTACCGTCAAAATCAATGCTTTGCTTGCCCGAATCACGCTGAAGATTTTTTATTGCTCCAACGATTTCACCCGAAGAATTGTAAACAGTGAGCGAAACCTCCGCTGCAAACGGCAATTGAAATGAGATTTTGGTGGATGGATTAAATGGATTTGGATAGTTACCATCGAGTTTGAAGGAAGATATGCCTCCATTTTCCTCAACACTGGTTACATTTCTGCTGATATTCACAACAAATTTGGGACCAAATGCCCACAAGTCATACTCGTTGGGGATGAAATCATGGTTTGTACTCAACCCGACCGAATAAATTGTATCCTGAGTTTTATTGACGGGAGCAGTGTAGTAAAAATCCCACCAGATTGATTGAGCACCGGAGGGAAACGCCTTCGGGTACATTTGAGTAAGTTCATTGTCAAGCAAGCGGGATGATGAATCAGCAGCACCGAGTGTTCCAAAACGGGATGCAACATTATATCCCCCACCGAGAGCCGGTCCACCGGAGACATATACTCTGTAAAGTGCAGTCTCACCGGGTCGAAGTGAGTGTGGACCCTCGACCCTGGTAAAAACTGTTGAATCCTGAGGGATGGTGTGACAGACACATCCAAGCCCGTTAAGCTCGGTACATGAAATTACATCAGTATCTGTTGATCCATGTTTCGGCGGGTCAGTAATCGTAAAACCGATAAACAGTACCGAGATAAGAATTACAGAAATCTGAAAATACTTCATATTACTTCGAAAGCACCATTTTTCTTGTAAGAGAAGCACCATCTGTCTGCAATTTGTAGAAATATAATCCACTCGGTAGATTATCAGCTTTGAAACTGACTGAATGCTCACCTGCCGGCATTACTCCATTTACCAAAGTTGCAACTTTCTCACCAAGAGAATTGTATACATTCAATAAAACACTCCCAGCTGACGGCATTCTGAAACTGATCACCGTTGAAGGATTGAATGGGTTGGGATAATTCTGGCTAAGCGAATATCCGTTAATAGCCTCAACTTCAACCTCAATTACATTTGAATATTCGAACTCACCTGAAAAGTCAATTTGCTTCAGTCGGTACTGAATTTTTCCCTGAACAAGATTGAAATCGGTAAAAGAATAGCTGTTCGGCAGGGTTGTCGTACCGTTCCCCTTCACTTCACCAATCACTTCCCATTTGCCGGTCAAGTTTTTCTGAATCTCGAAACCACGGTTGTTTAATTCCGTAGCGGTTGTCCAGGACAGTTCCACACCGTTGTTTTTCCGGGTAGCAGAAAATGATGTCAGTTCAACAGGTACGACCTGTGAAATCTGAATCGGGAAATTCGGAGAGAAATTCCAGTTATCGAGATCGGTTGGAGATCCGTCACCATTCACACTGTTACCCGCTGCATAAATTGTGTCTGTACCCGGAGAAGCAGGGGCAGTATATTGAAAAGTCCAATATACCGAGTCAGCACTTCCAAATACCTTGGGTGCATTATGTGTGAGTTCAGTCATGATTTTTTGTGCACCGGGATCAGTTGTTGAAAGGACACCAAATCGGGCAGCGACATTAAATCCGCCTTTAACTGCCGGCCCACCCTTAAGTGAGACAGTATAATTGTTTGTACTACCCGGAGTAACCTGATTTGGTCCCCAGATTCTGACAAAAACCGTTTGAGTGGAAACGGGATTATGACAAACGCAACCTTCACCATTTAATCGTGTAATTCCAACAATTCCTGTACTGTATTGAATTCCACCATAAACTATTGCGCAAACAAGGAAGAAAACTGAGAAGTAGTAGATAGATTTTTTCATATCCGTCTCTCTATTTGATTAATGTGAGTTTTTTGGTTAAAGACCTGTCACCTGCCTTCAGAGTGTAGAGATACACACCGGAATTTAGATTTGAAGCGTCAAACTCTACGGAATGGTTTCCGGCAGGAAGTGTCTTGTTGTTTATTATTTTGGCTACTTCTCTTCCCGTGATATCGAAAATTGAGAGAGTAACGTCTGTCTGTTCGGTAATGGAGAATGCAATATTAGTGGTTGGATTAAATGGATTTGGATAATTTTGTGAAAGCGTAAAGACTGAGGGAGTCTCGGTCGTTACTTCGATGGTGTTTGAATACTCAAATTTTCCGTCGTAATCCACTTGTTTCAATCTGTAAAGATAAGACCCTGTCACACCCGGTTTATCGCTGAAGACATATCTTCGTGGGGTAGTGGTGGTTCCGTGTCCCTCCATCTCACCGACGCGGATCCAGGTATTCCTGTCCGATGCGAGTGCTCTTTCTATTTCAAATCTTGCATTATTGAGCTCTGTGGCAGTCGTCCACCCCAGGTACACTTCGTTGTCTATCACCGAGGCATAAAATGATGACAGTTCGACGGGCACATAGGGTACCGTTGCCTTGTAAATTCCCGGTGACTGTGCTGCGAAAATTGTGAGAGTGTCAATAATATTTACGCTGTAATTACTTGCTGATAGTGAGGTTGTGATCCAGTTCAGTCCGCCGTCTTTGCTCACATAGATATTACTTCCTGAGTATCTGCCGGTCATAATAAAATCTGAATTCTCGGGGGCAATGTCAACACCCCACATGCTCAAACCGTTGAAAAAAGGAATTGCTGTCCAAGTCAGACCAAAATCGGTCGATTTCAAAAAACCACCACCACCACCCCATTTTGTAGCCCACGCGGTCCCCTTTTTCCTTAAATCCACTGCTATAGTTGGAATCTCACCGGAAGTAACATAAACCTGTGTCCATGTCACACCATAATTCGTTGAGCGGAAGATACCTGTGGTATTGTCACCCGCAAGGATTATGTGCGAACTGTCCGGAAACACTTCTAAATCGCAAGGAGTGGTAAAACCTGAAGCTGTACCAACCTGAGTCCAGGTTGATCCAAAATCATATGATTTGTAGAAAATATTGTTGCTCATTGTATAGATGGTATCAGGATGAGACGGGTCGGGAGTCATCGGTATACCAAAAAATGAAAAATTTGCATTATCGAGTGTAACCGTCCATGTCTGACCTGCATTCGTTGTCTTAACAATTTTGTCTGTGGACGCCTCTATTGCAGCTATCATGACCTGATTGTTTTTAGCTGTAGTGATAATATTCTTTACCCTTGTCGAGCCGGTAATAGATGTACCCCAGGGCGAAAATGTCTCGCCTCTGTCGGTACTTCGATATATTTGAGCACCTGTTCCGTAAAAGATTATGTTGGAATTGTTTGGATCACTCGTAATTGGATCCCCAAGACTTGACCCGCTTTGTTTGAGGGTCCATGTGTAAGTTTGTGCAAATGCTGCCGAAGAGAATGCAGCCAGCAGAAAAAAGAAAATGAGTTTTCTCACGATCATGCTCGATATTTATTATGTGATATGGTAATTATTCGGTAGGAGAATTATAATTTTCATGGATTAAAATAAACAATTTAAAATTATCCACAAAGTAATCAGGAATAAAAATTTGACTTTTTTTTAAGAAAACTTAAAATGAATTGGTTCTGAAGAAGGAATCGACCATTTCCCTGATTTTTATTTTAAGTTTTTCGGGTTCAATTATCTCAATCTGGTCCTGCCACCGCAAACACCAGCTCGCAAGTTTCTTATTGACCGGACCTCTGGTTTTCAGAGTAATAAAACCATTTTCGTCTTCTCGTAATTCAAAGGACTGGAACCAGATTTTTGAATAGATGCTGTTTCTGCAGGCAGCACTAAAACGCAATTCGATATCGTAGAGAGTATCAGAGGCTTTTTCTGCTCCCAAAGAGAAAGTAGCGGGCAGCACCTCAATTTCTTTGATTCTGCTTAAATAGAAAAACTTTTCGATATCCTCTCCCTCTTTCACCGCAATAAGCGCCCAATTAAAATCTGTCAATCTTAACTCAACAGGCTTTACTGTGTAGCTGTTTTCGATGTTGTCGGTAATCCGTACATATCGAAAGCTTAAAAGTCTCCTCTCATCCACAGCTTTTGCTGCTAGAGTTAGAACCTGAAAGAAGTTTTCCTGAAGAACTCCCGTTACAGCTTGAAGTTTATCATAGAGTAGTTTTCTGTTAAGCTTAAATGCGAGATACTCTGCAAGATATCCTGTTAGAATATCTTTTTGGGGGTTGTCGGCAATGAACAGGATTTTTTTTCTGCTGTATATTGGCAAACCAACCGAACGGTAATATTTCAAGTCGCGATTTATAGTGGTATCACTGACTTCATACTCCAGACTCAGGTCGATTAATGTCAGAGGTTCCCTGTTCATAAGGCGGGCAAGAATCTCGGTTCGTCTGATATTGTCGTTAATGTATTCTTTCATGATTCTCTTCTTCGAATGTCAAGGGTTCGCTATAGCAGAAATACTTAAAAAAAATTGTCATTCAATGAGACAAAATTCAGTAGATAACCTGATTAAGTTAGTATAGTAACAAATTAAAATTAGCAATAATTTAGTAAGGGTACCCGGGGGTTAAAGGGATCGGGTCATTGGGGAGACAAGGGGAACAATTTAAGGGCTGCCTGTCATCAGGCAGCCCTTTAATCTTGTCAGTCGGAGTAAATCCCATGCTCCGAATAAAATGAAGACTATTTCCAGAGTCCCCTGCTGTTTTCGCGTGCGAATCTAAACGCTTCACGAAACTGCTCTTCATATTTTACATTCGGGGCAATCGTTAGCGGATAAGCATAACCCTCCCTGATGATTATTTCGTTCAACATTGTTCCGTCCTCGAGATATACATAGCAAAGAAATCTGCCGTATTTATCCCTCTCTTGTGCATCGAACTCCAGCCGGACCTTGTCGCCTTTTTTGATCAGAGAAGCCATAAATTCCTTGGCCTTTTTCCCCATCGCAACAATTGTCTCCTGATCAAGGTTTTCTTCATCACTTTGTTTTTCAGCTCTTTTATTTCGTCTCGATTCAGGAGTGTCTATTCCAATCAGTCTGATTTTTTCTTTTCTTTCATTGAAAAAAACAGAAAATGTGTCGCCGTCTGTGATCTTATCTACAACAGCCACATCTTTGGCATCCTTGGTACCTCCACAACCTGCAAATAAAAAAGCAATCGCAACAACCAGTAAATATTTATTCATTCCCATATCAAACCCCGTTTATTAAAAAAACAATCAAACTAATTACCCGGACAGCTCATAGATCATAGTTCATAGATCATAGCTAAAGAATGGTTTCCGCCCCGTTTTTACCAGAGACATAAAGATCATAAAATTTGGAAGCGATATTAGCCGGATTATGAACCGGGTTTGAAGCATCGACGATTCCACAGACTGTAACAGTACCGACAATTATTCCTGACCCCTCGACAGCTTTTGAAAGAGAGAGTGCAAGATTTCGGATGCCGGCTTTACCAATTCCCAAAGAGGCGTAGTTCGGATCAGGATACAATGCAAATCCACCACCGGTCAAGAGGATGCAACCGGTTCCCCTCTTTTTCATCCCGGGGATCACTTCTTTTGCAGAAATAACAGCTCCGATTACATTCATTTTAAAATCATGAATCATTCCCTCTGTTGTATCATCCAAAATATTCACACCCTTTATGTTGGCAACATTGTACAAGAGAACATCGGGTGTCCCCAATTCCTCCTCAATTCTTTTGAGTGCATCTTTTAATGAGAATTCGTCAGCAGCATTTCCTATGTAGAATTCAGATTTGATACCATCAGCTTCGAGCATATCTTTGTATTCACGAAGTTTTTTACCATTTCTGCCGACCATCGCAACAATAAAATTTTCCTTGCCGAATTTCCTTGCGACACCAAAGGCGATACCGCCTCCCATTCCAACAATTACAATTACTTTCTCCGTCATAAATGTATCCTTCTAATTAGAAAATTTCTAACCATTAACTATAAAAACTCATAACTAATAATTCAAAACTAATAACTAACTCCTTCTCGTCGGCTCCCATGTCGATGTTTTTTGCATCGTAAAATAGGCAAATGTACCGAACAGAAATGCAGTGATTGTTCCGTAAAAATAGTAAAACAATAGAAACGGGGACGACTTAATTCCCAACCTGCCAAGAACAAAACCAAGAAATGCCATCACCAAACTGGAGAGAATGGCCACAAGGATGATTGAATAAAAATTCCAAAACACAGAGCTCAATACAACCCCGGCGAACATGATGATCAGCAAAAACGGGGTCATCCATCTGAGTATTTTATGAGACCAGAGGAAAAAAGCTGCGACATTTCCGAAAGGAAACCAGAATTCCGAGAGGAAACGCAAGCTGCCCAAATTGCTTATCTGTATCCGTTTTTTTCTCTTAAACTCATCCTCATTCGATGGGGAAGGCTCCTCGAGTGCGAAAGCACTTTTGTCGTAATTGAATTTATGACCCTTCGCGAGTACCTTCATACAGGTAACAAAATCATCATTTAAAGGCAGACCTTCGGGATACTCGAAATAAAGTTCTCTTCTGATGGCATAAATTCCTCCATTTGCTCCAATCAGTTTTCCCAAAATACCCTCTTGTGCCTTCAACCACGATTCAAAACTCCAGTAACTCCCCTCCTGATTCCCGGAAACGCTCTCTTGAAGATGAATTTCTCCCGATACACCCCCGACACGCCTGTCATAAAAATTCTCCGCAAGTCTTTGCAAAGCATTCTCATCGAACATCATATTTGAATCGCAAAAAACGAGGATATCACCTTTGGCTTCCTGGTAAATCCAGTTAAGAATCCCTGTTTTTCCACGCCGTTTACCTGAATGAAAGAATTTTACATTGGGATGTTCTGCTGAAATCGCTGTAACAATATCTCCTGTTTTATCTTTCGAGTTGTCGCTGCCCACTATAATTTCAAAAGTTCCTGCCGTTATCTTCGAATTAAGCAGGCAGGCAAGAGTTCTGGCGATCACTTTTTCTTCATTATATGCAGCTATCAGTACCGAAATCAGCGGTCGGTCTTCATCCGGTTGCAAAGGATGCTGACGATGCAAATCGTTAATATCTGATGCAGATTTTGACTTCCGATTCCTTGTGGAAGTTGCAAATGCCCACACCAAAACAGGATACAAAACATAACTGTGAAAGAGCAGGAAGAAAGGTAGAAAAAACAATATTTCGGGCATTAAGTCTCTATAAAAAAAAATTAACCTGATACCAAATTTACTCAACTTTTTGCATTCCGTTCTTATTCTCAACATATTTCATCCGCCTGATTTATATTTGTATTGAAAATCTTAATTATTTTGTGTAAAGAACCATATGAATATTGCAGTTATCGGAACAGGATATGTAGGTCTGGTTACAGGAACATGCTTTGCAGAAGTGGGAAACAATGTTATCTGCATTGACAATGACCAGAAAAAACTTGAAAAACTAAACAACCACAAAATTACCATCTACGAGCCCGGTCTCGAAGTTGTTTATGAGCGGAATTTTATCAACGGAAGACTTTCCTTCACAGATGACCTGCCTTCCGCAGTTCGCGCCTCCGATATTATTTTTCTCTGCCTTCCGACTCCACAGGACGAGGATGGTTCTGCCGATCTTACCCATGTAATGAATATAACCATTCGAATCGGTGATATACTGCAGGGAAACAACGATTACAAATTGATTATCAACAAATCAACCGCCCCGGTCGGGACAGGTGAAAAGATTAAAAGCATCCTCACCGAAAAGAAAATAAAAAATTTCGATGTTGCTTCTAATCCTGAATTCCTTCGTGAAGGATTTGCTGTCGAAGACTTTATGAAACCCGATCGTGTAGTAGTGGGTTCAGATTCTCCCAGGGCTCTCGAACTGTTGCGTGAACTCTATGAACCGTTCGTAAATCAGGATAATCCGTTAATCGAAATGGATATCAGAAGCGCGGAAGTTACGAAGTACGCTTCAAACGGCTTTCTCGCCACAAAAATTACATTTATGAACGATCTCGCAAGGTTCTGCGAAAAAGCTGATGCAAACATCGACCTGATTAGAATGGGAATGGGTGCTGACGGCAGAATAGGAAAAAAATTCCTTCTCGCAGGCATCGGTTATGGCGGTTCCTGTTTCCCAAAAGATGTGAATGCGCTGATAAAGACTTCAGAGGATTTTGGAGCAAAACTGTCAATCCTCACTGAAGTTGATAAAATTAACAAGACTCAAAGACTTCACTTCTTCAACAAAATAAAGAAGCACTTCAAAGGTGACCTAAAAAACAAAAAACTCGCTGTCTGGGGACTGGCATTCAAACCCGACACAGATGACATGCGGGAAGCCCCCTCTGTAACCGTAATCAGACTCCTCCTCAACGAAGGAGCTGCAGTTACTGCTTACGATCCTGTAGCTTCTGAGAATGCAAAGTTCTATCTTGGCAACAGTATAGTATATGCTTCCGACAAGTATGAAGCTCTCAAAGGTGCAGATGCACTCGTAATCTTTACAGAATGGGCAGAATTTAAGCGGCCTAAATTTACAATTCTGAAAGAAAATCTCGCGAATCACACAATTTTTGACGGCAGAAATATTTTCGAACTCAAAGAGATGCAAAAAGAGAACTTCAACTATTTCTCGATTGGCAGAAAAACTATTTTGAAGGCTGTTGAATGAGAAAAACAGCGGTTGTTACGGGTGGTGCCGGGTTCATAGGTTCTTTCTTATGCGAAAAGCTCTTAAGTCTGGACATGAAGGTTATCTGCCTGGACAATCTGATCACAGGTAACATAAATAATGTCGGACATCTCTTTGGCAATGACGGTTTTTCTTTCATCAAACACGATGTTACAAACTTTATTCATGTGCCGGGCAATGTCGATTATATTCTTCATTTTGCTTCTCCTGCTTCACCCTTGGATTATCTGCAGTTCCCTATTCAGACTCTGAAAGTGGGTTCACTAGGAACTCACAAGGCACTTGGTCTCGCCAAGGAGAAAAATGCAGTGTTTCTGCTTGCCTCCACTTCAGAAGTTTATGGTGATCCCCTCGTCCATCCTCAATCTGAAGATTATTGGGGAAATGTAAACTCTGTCGGTCCAAGAGGTGTCTATGATGAAGCAAAAAGATTTGCCGAATCACTCACGATGGCTTATAACAGATATCATTCAGTAAGGACAAGAATAGCCAGAATATTCAATACATATGGTCCAAGGATGAGACTAAAGGATGGCAGGGCGCTTCCGGAGTTCATCCAGCAGGCGCTTACTGGGGAGCCGTTGACAGTTTTCGGAGACGGATCACAAACCCGCAGTTTCTGTTACATAGACGATCTTGTTGACGGACTGATTAAACTGTTACTCTCCGAAGAAACCGGTCCTGTAAATCTTGGAAATCCCGATGAAATCACAATAAAGGATTTTGCAGAGGAGATAATTGAACTAACTGACTCAAATTCTGTGTTGATGTATATGGATTTACCGGAAGACGATCCAAAAGTGCGACAGCCTGATATTTCCCGTGCATTGAAAATTTTGGGCTGGAGTCCGAAAGTCGATCGAAAATCAGGCATCCTGAAAACAATCGAATACTTCAGGCAACAACTGGAGCATTCAATAACTCACTGATCAGTAAACAAACATTTGCATTATTGAATAAAAAGAAATGACATTAATTCCTGTAAACCAGTACGGCGATAAGATTTTAAGAAAAAAAGCTGTCCCCGTCCAAAAAATTGATCCTGAACTTGTAAAATTTGTAAAAGACATGTTCGAAACTATGCATAATGCATACGGCGTTGGTCTGGCAGCAAATCAGGTAGGCTCCAACAAATCTGTTTTTGTTGTGGATATTTCAGTGATGAAGGAATTCCCGGATGAAAAACCGAGAGTCTTCATTAATCCGAAAATCATCGACAGATCCGAGAAAACCTGCTCCTACGAGGAAGGCTGCCTCTCAATTCCTGATGTTAGAGCCGATGTTATTCGACCCGAAAAAGTAACAATTTCATACAAGGACCTCGATTTTAACGATCAGGTAATGGAAGTTGACGGATTTTTATGCAGAGTGATCCAACACGAGTATGACCATCTTAACGGCATCTACTTCACCGATTGCATCGATGAAACCGAGCAGAAAAGGCTAAAAAAGGAATTAATCAGGATCAAGAACAGAAAAATTGAAGTTGAATACCCCGTTACACCACGGGAACGCGACTGATGCGAATTGTCTTTTTCGGAACCCCTTCCATTGCCGTAAGGTGTCTTGAAAAACTTCAGGAGTCAGGGAAAAACATTGTTGCAGTAGTTACAGTAACGGATAAGGAACAAGGAAGGGGTAAAAAGATACTTCCTTCACCCGTCAAGGAATTCGCACTCCAAAATTCAATTCCTGTCCTTCAACCAGAATCACTGAAATCAGAGGAGTTTTTTAGCGACCTTCGGGCTCTAAATGCCGACCTGTTTATAGTGGTGGCATTCAAAATTCTCCCCCGCTCAATCTTCTCAATGCCAAAATATGGAAGTTTCAATCTGCACGGATCGCTGCTCCCAAAATACAGAGGTGCTGCCCCGATTCAATGGGCAATAATAAATGGTGATGAGGTAACAGGGCTAACAACTTTCGCCCTCGCTGACAAGGTTGATACCGGAAATATTTACCTGATGAAAAGTGTGGTGATAGAACCTGAAGACAACTTCGGATCACTCTATGAAAAAATGTCCGCCACTGGTGCTGAAATGGTGCTTGAAACTGTTGAAATGATTGAGTCCGGAAATTACACCCTGCTCCCGCAAAACGATGAACTTGCAACTCCCGCACCAAAAATCACCAAGGAGACATGCCAAATAGATTTTAACAATTCTGCAATAAATATTCACAATCTTGTCAGAGGACTCTCCCCATCACCCGGTGCTTTTTTTATACATGACGGGAAACATTTCAAGGTGTTCAGGACTTCACCGGCAGATATGACACTTTCACCCGGTCAGTTTACAACCACAAAACATCAGATTTTTGTTGGTACAGGGCAAGGTGCTCTCGAAATTTTAGAAATTCAGCCTGAAGGCAAAAAGCGAATGAAGGCCGATGAGTTTTTAAGAGGATATAAGCTCTGATTCTTTTATGGAAAACGACTTTTCTTCTCTGAAACCCTTTGAATTAATTATCCCCGTCACTCCCGAACATATTGATCTCCTTAACCATGTAAACAATCTTATTTATGTCAACTGGATTCAGGAAGCTGCCGTCACGCACTGGAACACTTGTGCGGAACCTCAACTCAAGGAATCGATAGCTTTCGTAATCGCCCGGCATGAAATTGATTACAAGTATTCTGCAAGACTTGGCGATACAGTCGTAGTCAAAACATGGGTTGGAAAAACCAGGAAATACCTCTTCGAAAGATACACCAGGATTTACAGACAATCAGATTCGAGGGTTTTCGTTGACGCCCTTTCTCTATGGTGTCCCATTGATCTCAAAACAATGCGACCTGTCAGACCTTCTCCTAACTTAATCTCGAAGTGGTCTGTTACCGAAGGCTAAAACCAATCAAAGATGGTTGAAGGCTGAAAACCAATCAAAGATGGTTGAAGGCTGAAGGCTGAGATCCATTGAATTAAACCTGTATAACTCCCACCTTGAATTCCTCAATATCGGGATTGTTATTCGCTGCTTCCAAACACCGGGAAATATATTCTCTCGTTCTTGCAGGATCAATAACTTCATCAATCCATAGCCTGGCAGCCGCATAAAGAGGAGAAGATTTGCTGTCGTAAGAATCCCTTATCTCATCGTGCATTCTGAGTTTTTCTTCCTCGCTGAGCTCTTTCCCTTTTTTTTGCAGTTGCTTGATCTTAATATCCAGAAGCACATTGGCAGCCTGACTTCCGCCCATCACGCTGATTTTTGCAGCAGGCCACGCAAAGATAAATCTCGGATCATAAGCCTTCCCGCACATTGCATAGTTACCGGCACCGTAACTGTTTCCGGTGATTATGGTGATCTTTGGGACAACACTGTTAGCAACCGCATTTACCATTTTGGCACCGTCTTTTATAATTCCCCCGTGCTCGGCTTTGCTCCCAACCATGAAACCGGTAACATCCTGAAGGAAGAGAAGTGGAATTTTCCTCTGATTGCAGTTTAAGATAAACCTCGTGGCTTTATCGGCACTGTCAGAGTAGATAACACCTCCGACCTGCATCTCCCCTTTTGCCGATTTCACCACAGACCGTTGGTTTGCTACAATCCCAACAGCCCAACCGTCGATACGGGCGTAAGTGGTGATTATCGTTTTTCCGTAGCCGGCTTTATACTCATCGATCTCAGAATTGTCCACAATCCTCGCGAGCAACTCGTAAGTGTCATATTGCTTAATAGGGTCATCAGGAAGAATCCCGTAAATCTCATTTTCACTAAAAGCGGGTGGAGATGAACGAACTCTCGAGAAACCCGCCTTCTTTGAGTCAGCAAATTTCTCTATGAGGCTTCGGATCTGATCGATACATTCTTCATCGTTCTCCATCACATAATCGGTTACACCGGAGATATTTGATTGAACAACCGCACCACCGAGACTTTCATTATCTATAACTTCACCAATTGCGGCTTTAACGAGGTGTGACCCCGCCAGAAAAACCGATCCCTCACCTTTCACTATCAACGCCTCATCACTCATTATGGGAAGATACGCACCACCCGCTACGCATGGTCCCATTATTGCAGCTATTTGGGGGATTCCCATCGCAGACATTTTGGCATTATTTCTAAAAATTCTTCCAAAATGCTCTTTGTCAGGGAAAATTTCGTCCTGCAGAGGGAGAAATACTCCAGCACTGTCGACCAGATAAATTATCGGGAGTCTGTTTTCTATCGAAATCTCCTGTGCGCGGAGATTCTTTTTACATGTGACGGGGAACCAGGCTCCTGCCTTTACAGTGGAATCATTGGCAACTATCACACAGTCCCTCCCATGAATTTTGCCGATACCGAAAACCGTACCTGAACTTGGTGCCCCGCCCCACTCTTCATACATTCCATATGCGGCGAAAGTATTCAGTTCCATGAAAGAAGTGCCCTGATCAATCAATCGGGATATTCGCTCTCTGGCAGGCATCTTTCCCTTTTCTCTCATTTTTTGAAGAGCTTTCTCACCACCACCTTTGTGAGTTATTTTTCGCTCATTTTCAAGTTTTCTGACAACCTGTTTGTACGCATCTTCCCTTACAAGAAAGGAAGTTTCTTCCGAAAGGGGCTTTCCAATTTTTTTCATCTGCTAATCACCAAGAAGGTTGCGTGAAATTACAATTCTTTGCACTTCAGATGTACCCTCACCTATGGTAAGGAGTTTTACATCCCTGTAGAATTTCTCAACGGGGAAATCCTTAATAAATCCGTAACCGCCAAAAATTTGTACTGCCTGATTGGAACATCTCTCTGCCACTTCACTCGCAAAGAGCTTTGCCATCGCGGCAATATTTCCGAGTGGTTTTCCGGAATCCTTTATGGTAGCGGCTTTGAAAGTCATTAACCTTGCTGCTTCAATTTCAGTTGCCATGTCGGCAAATTTGAATTGTATCCCTTGAAAGGCGTTTATAGGCTTACCGAACTGGTGCCTCTCGCCCGAATATTTTAATGACTCCTGAAGTGCACCCTCTGCGAGTCCAACACTCAGAGCTGCTATCGAGATTCTTCCACCCTCAAGAATTTTCATTGCCTGTTTAAATCCTTCGCCTTCGATACCAATGAGATTTTCAGCCGGTACTCTACAATTATCGAAAGTCAACTGGCAGGTGTCGCTCGATCTCATGCCAAGTTTGTTCTCTTTCTTGCTGACGATAAATCCGGAGGTGCTTTTTTCAACGATGAAAGCTGAAATACCTCTCGAGTGTTTGGATTTGTCCGTAACAGCCATAATTACAGCGACATGACCCACACCACCATGTGTGATAAAGGTTTTACTGCCGTTCAGAACCCACTCGTTGCCATCTTTTACTGCGGTAGTAAGCATTGAAGCAGCATCACTTCCTGAAACGGGTTCTGTAAGCCCCCATGCACCAATAAACTCTCCTGATGCAAGTTTTGGCAGATACTTCCGTTTTTGATCTTCATTTCCGTGCATGAGAATGTGATTTGTACACAAACCATTGTGTGCAGCTACTGTAAGCGCAACAGACGGATCCACTTTTGCAAGCTCCTCTATTATAAGTGCATACTCTGTATAACCCAAACCTGAGCCGCCATACTCTTCGGGAACAAGAATTCCCATGCAGCCCATCCCGGCAAGTTCCTTCACTATCTCAAACGGAAAGGCTTGAGATTCATCATACTCCATTACTACCGGTTTCATTGAATTAATCGCCAGATCCCTGACAGCCGCCTGAATTGCTCTTTGTTCCTCTGTGAAGTCGAGAAGAAAACTGTTTGATCCCGTATTTGTATCCATCACTGCTGCCTTTCTTTTAAAAATTCTTTATACTTCTCGATGATTTTCTTTGAGAGAGTATATGGTGAAATTTGCTTTTCCAAAACACCTTGTATCGAATCATGAAGAAACTGAGTCCCTCCCGAGGACCATAGCTCTCCAAGTATTTCACTCTCAACGATCTCCTCCAACCGGTTTTTTTCCCTCTCTTTTCTCCGTAGCATCAATTTCCCGGTGGAAACAAGATATTCTTTGTGTCTTTCAATCTCGAGAGCAACTTCGTCAATTCCTTTGTTTTCATTTGCCGAAGTTTTTATAACTGCAGGCATCCAGCTAGTTTCGTCATGGTCGCGAAACTGGAGCATGGTTTTTATTGAGGCTACTGCCTGCTCGGCTCCGGGACGGTCACCTTTGTTCAGAACAAAGAAGTCAGCTATCTCCATCAGTCCCGCTTTCATCGCCTGAACTGTATCCCCGGATTCGGGAACCAAAACCACTATTGTGGTATCTGCAGCTTTTGCAATATCCAGTTCCGATTGCCCCACTCCAACAGTTTCATAAATGATAACTTCATATCCGGCAGCATCCAGCACATCAGAAGCATCAACCGTTTTCCGGCTTAGCCCGCCAAGACTTCCCCTCGTAGCCATACTTCGTATAAAAACACCATCCAAATTTCCGATTTCGGTCATTCGGACTCTGTCACCCAGCAGGGCACCGCCCGTAAAAGGACTCGTAGGATCAACTGCGATCACAGCGACAGTAATCCCCTGCTTCCGAAGAAGTTTAACCAGTTGCAGTGTTAAGGTGCTTTTGCCTGCCCCCGGAGGTCCTGTAATTCCTACTTTGTAGGCTCTTCCGGTATGCCGGTGGAGTTCTTCAAGAAGTCCGGCGTAACCTTCACGCTCTGATTCAACACGGGTGATTGCCCGAGCAATGCTTCTTTTATCTTTTTCGAGGATTTTGGTGATTTCAATTTCTGTCATTCAAGGTACAGTTTTTCTTTTTTAATGTATTCAACAACAAGTCGAGGCACAAGAAAATCTATCGGAAGACTCTCTCTTATTCTGTCTCTGATCCCGGTAGAACTGATTTCAATCATTGGTGAATCCACAAAGATGGCTTCACTAAAAAATCTGTTTTTATTTTCCATTTCCCTGTTATCAGTCTTTCGAGTGAGAACAATCAGTTTTGCTTCCTTTACGATCTCTTCGGGCTTGTACCATTTGTGAAAATCCAGAATGTTGTCGAAACCGATGATTAATTCAATATCCGGGTAGCTTTTTTTCAAGTGCATTATAGTATCGTAAGTGTAGGACACTCCCCCTTTTTTCAACTCGTAATCACTTATTTCGTAGGAGGGATTCTCACCAATGGCGAGCTCGAGCATTTTAATCCTCTTTTCACCATCCAGAATATCCGGTTTTCTTGTCTTGAACGGTGAAATGTTACAAGGCATCAGAATTATTTTGTCGAGATTTCTCAACTCCTTCACTCTTTGTGAAGTGATGAGATGTCCAAAGTGCACGGGATTAAATGTGCCGCCGAAGAGACCAACAGCCACTAAAGTAACTCTTTATATTCTACAAAAAGTTCAGTAAATCTGTCATGCATCAGGAAACTGCATGCGGGGATGCTTTCTTTTGCAGATAGATATTCATACAAAAGTTTAAAGTCTTTTGTCGATTTGACGACGGTGCCTGAAATACCACCGGTAATTGGTCTTGAGTTAAGCATTAAAATATGTTGCAATAGTTTATCGTAAGGATTGAGAATATTCAATAGAAGATCAGATTGTTTCAATTCCATGTAATTGAAAGCGACAGCGGATAAATAACCGTTTTGTGACCGGATCAGAAAAGTAGTTTCATCCTCCAGCTCGACCTGCTTTACCATCTCGACATAATCCTGCGGTTTAAGTCCCATCACAAGAGGATTTACGGCAACAATGAGATCCTGTGCCTCTGCTGAATCCTCTAAAATCTCCCTGATAATCTGAACCTGATTCCCCTCTTCGTAGAAGACAATCTCAAGGTGTTCAAACCGCTGCAATTCATCCAGACCCTCGGCGCTTATGTCAAATTGATGAAAAAGTGCTGTTATTTTGACCGGGAAGTCGAGAGCACTGACCACCTCGAACTGATTTATTAAAAGATTCCGACGAAGAAACGAGGAATTACTTTTATCAAAATGAGGGAATTCCTCAACCTCGAACAAATTAAAAACGGGTTTGGAAACATAAAACAGCACATTGACGGTTCGGTGCATCAGATCCGTTGAATCTTTAATAAATTTAATGGAAACCGAAAGTTAAGTATTTTTCAGGAAAATGTCAAAAAATCAACGGTCCTTTGGGAACCAAACAGTGAAAGTCGATCCTTTCCCGGGTTCCGATTCCACATCAATTTTACATTTATTAAGGTCAACAAGTTTTTTTACAATTGGCAATCCCAACCCAAGTCCCTCGAACGGGCGGCTGTACCCTGTCTCCTGCTGGACGAAAGGTTCGAAAAGATTGGGCAGGAAATCATCAGATATTCCAGTCCCGCTATCCCGGACGGAAACATTCACTCCTCCACTCTCACCATCTGACAGGGAAATTGTGACTCCGCCTTCTCGTGTAAACTTAATGGCATTCTCGACGAGAAAGAAAAGAATGTTCTTGGCATCAGCAGCATCTACAAAGACTGAATCATCATCCGTTTCTTTAACAACCGATAATTTAAGATTCTTCCGTTCAACCTCTTCTTTATTATCGTTTACAACTCTTTCCAATAAGGACATCAGGCCGGTGTGCTCAGATTTCATTTCGTGATCCCCGGTCTGCAACTGCGACATGAGGAGCATCATTTCAACTGTATTTATCAATCTCTGAGTGCTTTTTATCAAGGAATTGAAATAAACCAGATCCTCAGGTGATGCCGATTCTTCGAAAATTTCCTGAATTATCCCTGCCATCCCGACAATGCCGTTCAACGGAGTTCGAATCTCGTGAGATAAATTATTAATAAAGGCATCTTTCAGACTGTTTGCCCGTTCGGCTTTTTCTTTGGCAACAAGAAGACTTTCCTCAAACAATTTGATCTGTGTAATGTCTGTAATTGTACCAACATAACCGATGGTTTCGCCAACCACAATCTCGGGAACGGAATTCCCCATCACCCAGACTATGGTGCCGTCCGGCTTGATAAATCTGTAATGCGCCTGTGAAGTGACATTTTCTTCACAAGCCATTTTCCAGTTATCAACCAGTATTTGCTTGTCTTCGGGATGAACACCCTTTAACCATCCATAGCCAAGTGCCTCAGCAAAGGGAATGCCTGAAAGTTCTGACCATTTTGGATTTACATAAGTAGTCGATCCATCGGGATCGGTTCTGAAAATCCCGACAGGTGAAACCATCGCAAGAGTGTGAAAGAGCTGCTGACTTTCCCTGAGAGCATCCTCAGCTTTTTTCTGTTCGGTTATATCTTCAACAATTCCGTCATAGTAGAGTGGAGAACCGTCTTTGTCTCTGATAAGTCTTGCGCTCTCCCTTACATAAATGAAACTTCCATCCTTCCTCATCCATTTCGATTTATGTCCCTTTATCTCTTCCTGCTTCTCAATCACATCCAGAAATATTTTTCTTTCGTTGAAATTTTCATATCCTCTCTCTTCAATATTGATTGCTTGAAGTTCCTCTATCGAATTGTACCCGACCATTTTCAGAAGTGTCTGATTGGCGAGCAACACCTCACCTTTATAATTCGTCCTGTATAATCCCATCACTGCATTGTTGTAGAGCTCTCTGTACTGTTCTTCACTTTCGGAAAGCTGCTTCTGAGTCCAGACCCTGAGCTTTTTCTCATTCCCGAGTTCAAGAGCACGGTCAATCGCTGAGGGGAGTCGCGCCAGTCTGTCTTTAAGTATGTAGTCGGTTGCCCCGGCTTTAAGCAGCTCCACTGCTGTCTCTTCGCCAATCGAACCGGAAACACAAATAAAAGGAATGAGAGAACAACATTGCAACATGTCTTCCAGCGCCCCAAATGCGTTGTAACCCGGGAGCATGAAATCACATAGTATCAGATCAAAATCCGGTGTTTTTAAAGCTTCCAGATATTCTTCTTTCGATGCAACCCACTTCATTCTGGTCTCAAAACCCGCATCCACAAGGAGTTCTGCGATCAATTCTGAATCGTACCTGGAATCTTCCAGGTGAAGAATATTAACTGTTTTCCGTTCTTCGTTAATCATCAAGTTCCTTAGATATGATTCATTGGCAATTCATTTAGAATACCCCAGAATATTCCAATTTGTTTGACGGCATCGACAAACTCATTGAAATCAACAGGCTTTACAACATATGCGTTTACACCAAGTTCATAACATGTTTTTAAATCGGGTTCTTCCCTTGAAGAGGTAAGCATAACAACGGGGAGTTTCTTAAATCTCGGATCAGTCCTGATTACTCTCAGCACTTCAATTCCGTCCATTCTTGGCATTTTTATGTCGAGTAACAGGACTGCCGGTGGTTCCGGACTCCGGTTTGCGAACTTCCCTTCAAAGTTCAGGTATTGCATAACCTCAACTCCATCTTTAAGCACTATCACCTGATTGGCAAGATTGTGTTCGTTGAGTGCTTCAAGAGTTAATTCGACATCCATTGGATTGTCTTCCGCAAGTAAAATTGTTTTTAACATTGTCATGTTGTTTCCTTTGCCTTTTTTGGAAGTGAAAAAAAGAATTCCGCACCCTTCTCGGGTTCGGCTTCTGCCCAAACCCTTCCACCATGTCTCACTATTATTCGCTGTACATTTGCAAGTCCGATTCCTGTTCCCTCAAACTCATCCTTTGGGTGAAGTCTCTGAAATACGCCAAAAAGCTTTTGTGAATAGTTCATATCAAACCCGGCACCGTTATCCTTGACACTAAAAATATACTCCGGGTCTGTTTCCTGCCAGCTTATCCGGATTTTGGTGTTTTCTACTTTTTTTGAAAATTTGATGGCATTGCTAAGTAAATTCACCCAGACCTGTCGGATAAGAGAAGCATCTGCAAAAACTTCGGGCAACTCGCTAATGTCCCACTCAATAGAGCGATTCACCACACCCCTGCTGCTCGATTCCACCACTTCCTTCACAAGTCCGTTCATGTCAAGAAAAGCAGCCCGCATCTCAGCCCTTCCCGTCCGGGAGAACTGGAGCAAATCATCAATCAGTTCACCCATCTGTCTGGAAGACAAGGCAATTGAATTGAGATAATGCTCCCCTTTTTCAGAAAGATTCACCTTCTCTCTTTTCAGAAGCAGATCAACATAACCGCTAATATGCCTGAGTGGAGCCCTGAGATCATGCGAAACAGAGTATGAAAATGCTTCGAGTTCTTTGTTCTTAAAATCGAGTTCCTGAGTCCTCGCGATCACCCTCTCTTCGAGCTCAGCATTCAGTTTCTGAATTTCTTTCCTTGACTTCACACTCTCGGTTACATTTCTTCCGATACCAAGCAGCCCGGTTATTTCACCTTCATCGTTCTTCAACGGCAATTTTGAGGTAAGCAACCAGATGATTTCGCCATTTTCGTCGAGAACAAACTCCTCTTTATTGATAATGGGATTTCCTGTTTCAATCACATATCGGTCATCCTTCATAAATCCTTCAGCCAGGTCGGGAGGGTGGAGCTCCAGATCAGTCTTTCCGATCACCTCAGCTTCTGAACTAACATGCATGTTATACAAATCAGCAGGATTGGCAATTACTTTTCGAAGTTCAATGTCCTTACTGTATATGGCATCAGGAATGTTGTCGATAAGTGTGCGCAGCAGCTTCCGTTCCCGCCTTACCTCCTTTTCCGTCGCACGCAGATCGGTAATATCCCTGATCACTGCAACCACATCGTCACTGTCATCCATTCGGAATAAACGGGCTTCGAGGTCCCTGTTCTCTCCCGAAGTTTTTGAAATGAAATCGAATCCCTTGAGTTTCTCTTTCTTTCCAAAATTTACAAACTGATTTTGAATTGAAGCCCAAAGTTCCTCGGTGAAAAGAACTGAGAGAGGCTGATTTTTTATTTTTTCCGGATCATCAAGATGAAATGTTGGATTGGTGGTGTAACAATCGAGTATTATACCGTCTCTGGAAAATTTAAAGTACAGGTCGGGTAAAACCCTGAAGACAGCCCTTAAATCGTTTGCACTTTGAATGGCTTTCTCTTCATGAAACTTCTTTTCGTTTGTTGACGCTGAAAATGAAAGGGATGTGAAAGCGAGTATGCTTACAAACCCCTGAAGAAGGAGTAAGGAAGTATTTCTTGTATCTTTTACAAAGGGACCGAATCCGTTTACTGTACCATCCACAGCTATTATAGATATGATCGCGATGCTAAGATATGCAGCCACAGGGTTGAATTTTTGTGCCACCCAGATTATCAACGGGAAAAAAATGAACGGCATCAACAAGGATAAGATATGATTCGGCGAATTCGTGAAAACTATAAAAGACATGAGTGTGAAACATAAGCCGATAATAGTCGACTCAACTATATCCTTCGGTTCAAGTTCACTTACTTTTAAATTTAGAATTGTATATACGGCAGGTGTAAAAATGATGATACCCGTGGCATCACCCAGCCACCAGGTCAGGAAAAAAGCGGGATAAAAATCCCAGCTCGCCAGATTTGAGATGCAAAATGCAGCAGGACCCGCTCCGGCACTAACCAGAGACATCACAAAAGCAATTAATGTAAATCCTACAACGGCTCTCACTCTTGTAAATAACGAAGTCAGAATCGAAAATTTTTTGATCAACCAGTAGCCGGTAATGCCTTCAAGTGTGTTCCCGATCGCTGTCACTATTCCTACGATTGATGGTATCAGATACCCCTGACTCAGATCACCTGAAAGCATGGTCCAAAGATTTGCAAGAAATGCACCCGCAGCAATTCCGGGCGAAACCCGGTAGCCACACATAAGGAAAAATGCTAGAGCTATTCCCGAGGGGGGCCATACAGGGGAGGCGTTGCTGCCGGGCAGGGCGAGAAGAAGACTTGTCCGTGCGACAAGTAAGTAAACCAAAGTCACAATCAGGTTGTCACGCAGAAAATTGCCGGGCTTCGGTGAAGAATTGCAATCAAATCGACTATTTGTCATCATTAAATTCTTCTCATTAACAGGGTGAATTCTGTTTTTTCCAGACTTAAATTAATCATATTTCATGAAATATTAGTCTGTTTTTAGATGTAATTATTCAATCACATCCGGAGAATGATTTATCGTTTGATTTGCATTTTTATTGATGGCTCAATTCGGTAAATTTCTCACGATATGCGCTTCTTAGAGAACTTTTTCAGTACCGAATTATAGATAAATTTTGATGATTCAATCTGTATTTTGATGAATTCCTCCCCTTTTTCTTTCCATCCATTTTTCATCATCAGCAGCCTGCCTTCTTCTGATTCTCCTTCATTGTCTGTCAATTCACTCACCCGTACCTCAATAAAATGTTCCTTTTCCACTCTGACTGCATAGACTATCGAACGACTGACTATTATCATCAAAGTAAGATTAATAATATTTGCCCCAGTCTCCAAAGCTATATAATTCCAAATAGAGTGGGAAACAGCAGGAAATGGTGCTGCAAGCAGAAAAACCAAAAATCTGTTTTCAATTTTGTTCGAAATGAAAAGGTAGAGAAGAATAAAAAGAAAATTTTGCACACTGTGCATTGGAGCGATGACAAGGGTTCTCTCAAGCATTGTTCCCGCCATACTCCTCTCACCATTCCCGATTGAGGAGTAGAGGATGTTCTCAAAAAATGCGAAACCGAGTCCGATTGCTATCGCAAGGAATAACGAATCGAGCAATTCTTCACTTTTTAGTAATCTGATTGCCAAGAGAGTGACACCACCTTTTGCTATTTCCTCGATTAGTGGTGATACATAAATCGAACGGAAATGCCCCCGGTACATGATGTCGGCCACTTCATATATTTGTGACATGCCAAACTGTATCCCGATTGTAAACAGCACGGCAACCAAACCACCTGCAAGTGCCGGCAGAAGGAAATCAATCTCCCCTCTGTACCTGTATCTTTCGAAACCGGAATAGAACTTAAAAAACAAGGCGGAGATTCCTCCGCCTGTTAAAACCATTGCGAAAATATCAATCATCATATTTCAAATATAATGATACAACAATCAAACTGATTTATCAGGAATCGTATTTCATCCAGTTTATCAGTTCTTTTATCGAAGGTACCTTCCCGTATGACAGGATACCGATTCTGAAAATCTTCACTGAGATTTTTATCACAACAAAAATACTTAAAACGAGAATTCCCATTGCAATCAAATGCTCATAGAGAGGAACCTGTATCACATTCATCCTTGCTATCATCACCAGTGGAGATGTAAACGGGATGTAAGCAAATATTTTCACGAGTCCCTGATCAGGATTTTGAATTATCGGCATGAGTAAAACAACCGGAAATATTACCAAAAGTGTCAGGTAGCTCGTTATCTGTTGAGCCTCCTGTTCAGTATTCACGATGGAGCCGACTCCCACAAATATCGAAACATAAAAGAGGAATGCCAGGAGAAAATATGGAATTACAATGTGGATATTCTGAAATGCTGCAGAAGTGGCTATCAGAGGACCCGCATAACCAAATGCCAGAAGTGCCCAGATACCCATCTGAGTAAGCACCAAAAGACTAAGTCCCATAACCTTCCCGAATAACAGATCATCCGGTCTGCAACTTGAAAGAATAATCTCAATCAGGCGGTTGGATTTCTCTTCCACTAGACTTCTTACGAGTGAACCCCCTGTAAACATGATTATGAAGAAAAGAGCCATTACAATAACAAATGTGGAAAAGAACTGTGTCTGAAAATTGATTTCCTCAGCCCCCTCGAGAGTTATCTTTACGGAGCGAAGTCCAACCTCACGAGTGAGTGAATCGAGAAGGCTTTGCCCGATATTCTTGTTGGCAAGCATCCTTTCCCTTCTTATGCTGTTAAATCCACTCTCCATTATCCTTATGTCCCTAAAGTTACCCATCGACTTGCTGCGGTACTCAAGGTTCAGACCGGAATCCTTCTTCTCATAGATATAGATATATCCTTCAAGTACTTTTTTATTGAAGACAGAGTCATCCAGTTTTTTCTTTGCAAGGGATATGTCACCTGGAGGGACAACATTTTTTGGGATCAGATATCTTGGTTGTCCATCCTCAAGTTTTTCTTTCTGAAGTTGTGCCCTCAGAGCATCTTCATACTGCCCGGTTGAATCGAGAATCGTGATCGCCTTCGGTGCATCAGAGTCTTTGTCTGCGAGAAGAGAAGGCAAGATCGAAAATACAGTGAAAATAATTGGCGTAAGAACCACGGAGATAATGAACTCTTTCGAGAGAACCTTCTGAAGATATTCCCATTTCGCTACTTCAAATGCTTTCTTCATTTTACTCTCCGATCTGCTTTATTGTATCAATAAAAATTCGATTGAGGGTTGGTGCCTCGATAGAAAAACTTCTTAGCTTCATATTCTGGAACAGTTTTGGAAGTACCTCTCCCGGAACAGCGCCTTCAACCAGTTCAATCTCTCCAAAATTTCCGTATAAATCAGCGGTTTTTACTTCAGGAAGTGTCTTTATAAAGTCTGAACTCCCTTCATATTCGATCTTTATAAACTCTTTCCCAAAATTTCTCTTTACGAGATTTATCGGTCCGCTGCAAACTTCTTTTCCTTTGTTGATGAGAAAGATCGATTCGCACATCTTTTCAGCCATGTCCATTTGATGAGTTGAAAGCACAATGGTCTTTCCTTCACTTTTTAAGCGAAGTATTTCATCCCGTACCATCTCCTGATTAATAGGATCGAACCCACTGAAAGGTTCATCAAGTATCAGTATCTGGGGATTGTGAATGACAGAGACAATAAACTGAACTTTTTGCTGGTTTCCTTTGGAGAGTTCCTGTACTTTTCTCTTTTTATAGTCAGGTATATCGAGCCTCTCGAGCCATTTCTTCCCAACTCTCTCAGCCTCTGTAGAATTCACACCCTTTAGTGCTGCAAAATATTTTATGATGTCGAGTACGGTGCTTTTTTTATAGAGTCCCCTCTCTTCAGGGAGGTATCCTGTTATGTTATGGAAATCCTTGCCAACAGGCCTGCCGTCGATCGAGATTGTTCCCGATGTCGGCTTTATGATATTTAAGATCATCCTTATTGTGGTGGTCTTTCCTGCCCCGTTTGGACCCAGAAGACCAAATATCTTCCCCGGTTCCACTGTAAAGGAAATGTCATCCACCGCAACGATGTCTTTGAATTCTTTTCTAATGCTGTTTACTGCTAACATTTAAAATCCATTTTTATTGACCGGGAAAATTACTAATTATCATTCTCAATAACGCAATTATTTGACAGTCGGCAGAATAATTTGACAAATAGAAATTGCGGAAAATATTGTCTCTATTCCTTCATTTGACCTCACCTCCTGTTATTTAAGTTCTATCATAAATAATAACCAATCATAATAATCTCATTTCGAAATGACTATTCATTCTTTAGATTGCAGGCCAACATCAATATTTTTCTTACAAAGGACTCAAATACATGAAAAAATCGCAGGCTTTAATATTCGTCCTCACTTTATCGACTCTTCTTTTTCCACAATGGTCTCAGACCAATGGAATTAAAGGAGGATATTTTCAGTCAGTTGTATCGACGGGAGATAAATTGATAACCAGTACAGCAAATGGGAGTTTGTTCGTTTCAGACGGCAGCAACTGGTCATCCCCGGTTACTGGAGTATACGCCGCTTCCCTGCTGAACGAGAATAGCACTATTGTTGCTGTAAATTATGGCTTTATTTTTGTTTCTTCTGACAATGGCACTTCATGGGTTAAAAGGACAATCCCCGAAGCAACCAATTCCGATCCTGTTTTGTACCTCGGAAAACTTTATGTCATTAGTGCTTCTGGTGATACAGTTTATACAAGTTCCGATCTTGGAAACAGCTGGTTACCCGTTTCTCTGAACAAAAATTTTACTCACAACAACGAAACACGACAGATATTTATTGTTATGAATCTGTTTGTCTCTTCAGGTAAAATGTGGATAGAAGCTTTCACCGACAATACTCCGGAATCTGTAGTGCTTCTCGAATCAACCGATCAGGGACAAAATTGGAATGTCGCTTTTGTGCCTCAAAATGGTGAAAAAACCACTTCCGTTGCTAATGAAGACGGTGTGGAAATTTTAACCACAAATGCAAATGTTTACAAAAAAGATATTTCAGGTTCATGGGCTCTTCTTAAAAATGGTTTGGATCTTGGAAGTGGAAGTACCATCCCGTTTAACGGACTGAAACTCATCTCCGGTGATTATTACCTGTCCGTAATTGGTGACAATCCGGGACTTTTCCGACTTACAGGCAGCTTTTGGGTAAGCCTGAATTCTCCTTCTTATATTAACGGGTATACCATGCACCAGGGAAGCATTGTTGCCGCAACTTCGGGGAAAATCATCAGAAGAGTGGACGGGCATTGGCTGTCTATGACCGAAAATCTGATTGCAAGCACTGCAGCCCCAATTGTTATGTCTGAAGATGTGGTTTTCTCGCAGTATGGCTCAACTCTTTACAGAACCACGAATGGTGGAAACAACTGGGATTCCATATCCGCATACATCGGAAACCCTGTATTCAAAGGTAACCAGATTTATGGTTGGAATGCCAACGGAGTCATCCGTTCAAACGATCTCGGAAATACCTGGACAACCCTTAATTCCGGTATTCCACAGTCTTACATCACAAAAGTTTATGGAGTTGCTGTTTCCGGGAATACAATTTATGCAGGTTTTCACGGAACGAGAAGACGAGACCATCTGCCTCCTGTTTGGGAACAAGGTGGAGTTTACCGGTCAACAGACAACGGTGCTACATGGTCGTCGTTTAGCGCAGGTATTGTCCAGGAAGCAGGGGTACCGGCTCCTGTTTATGAAATAAAGGCCTCTGATTCAAGGGTGATTGTAAAAACGATCGAAGGAACCTACACCCTGAACGGACAGACCTGGCAAAGAATTAACAGCAACATGCCGGCATCCACTTCCTTCACTTCGCTGACGGTCGTTGCTGATTCTATTATTGCAGGAAGCAATCATGGTCTGATGATTTCCACTAACAATGGAATTGACTGGAAATATTTCAAAAATGGTCTACCGACTTCGCAGTTCGACCTCTATTTTATTAAATATTTCAGATATCTTGGCCATTTTTTCGCCTACGACAGTCAGGTGAACAAAATGTACAGATTGAGAGACACCACCTGGGTGCCTTCCTTGTTTAATCTTCCAGACGGAATGGAGATAACTGCTCTCGATGCTTCAGGAGATGTTCTGTATGCAGGTACCGTAGACCGCGGTATTTGGAAATATCTCAAGACTCCAACTCCGGTTGAAATGGAAGAAAATTCACCGGTTTCTTTCACTCTGAGTCAGAACTATCCAAATCCGTTTAATCCGTCCACAACTATTTCTTTCTCACTCGCGAACGACGGTTTTGTATCGGTCAAAATATTTAACATTCTTGGTGAACTCGTTGCCGAACCCCTAAGTGGACAGCTTGCAGCAGGCAATCATAAAATCAATTTCGATGCTTCAAACCTGCAATCAGGTGTGTACATTTATAGTGTAACTCAAAACGGGAATTCCCTCTCCCGGAAGATGACCCTTCTCAAATAATTAACCCCATGAAACAAAAAACCCTGTTCTGCCAAAAGCATTACAGGGTTTTTTCTATGTAGCGCGTACGGGATTCGAACCCGTGATCTCTGCCTTGAGAGGGCAGCGTCCTGAACCGCTAGACGAACGCGCCAAATTTAGACTTCAAAAATAACCTATTTTGAGCAGATTACAAAGAACAGACCGTATAATCTGGTTGATTTCTTCCACTTCTCCCCTTTCACTCATTTTTAATTAAATAATTTTATGAAAAATTCATAAAAAAGTTATTTGGCTTTTTCATTTATTGAGTTATATTTACCGTCGCACATTTCAATATTATTATCCTCTTTAATCTGACTTTTTAATACAATTTATTTAATCAAAATAATCGGACAATCTCATGAATACAAAAAACCTCACAAGAACTCTTCTCATTGTATTTGCGGCTCTTTTCCTGACCGCGTGCAGTGTTTCCACAGAACAACTCGCAGACCAAATCAAGAAAGACATGGAAAACAGCCCTCAATTCAAAGAAAAAGGAATCACGGTTAAAGAGTTTACTCTTACTCCAAAAGGCGGAGAAAAATATGAGGGGCTGCTCAAAACCGAGGAGCCTGGCGGCGAAGCTCACTACAAAGTCGATGTAACCTATGATGGCTCAAAAGCTTCCTGGGTTTTGGTGGAACATCTCAACAAATAATGAGATCAAAAACAAACAGAAAGGCAGATAATTCCATTACCCGGTAATTATTTTGGCTGTTTGCGAAAAATTCTTTTTTTCTGCATTATAATTAATTACATTTCGCAGTTATTTTTAATCATTTAGTTTAATCGCCCGGGGACATCATGTCTAAACTTTTTGCTGTTCTTTTTATTTACGAAAATATGTCCCCTGCACAGTAATTTTTTTTAATTTCCCGTTCCCGGAGATTCTCAAGGGAAGGGTTTATTGGAATAAACCGCAACAGTTAGTCTGTTGTACAATTAAATAATCAAACAACTAATTTATTGGAGACTCCATGTCGAAATATTTTTCACTCGTTGCAATACTTGCAGTAGCTTTGTTTCTCGGTGGTTGCAAAAAAGCAGACAAACCTGCTGATAAGCCTGCAGATTCTGCAAAACCTGCTACCGAAAAACCTGTTGAAGGTGAAACCTTTACAGACGAAGCCGCTCAGGTAAGTGTTGCACTTCCTGCAGGATGGTACTATACTACTGATGAAAAAAGCATGACAGCTCACTCAGCTGACAGTCTTTTCGCTGTAAACTTCGTCGTTCTCAAAGAAGACGAACTTGAAGCAGCTATGAAAGAACTTGACAAGTACCTCGGAAGTGATGTTAAGAACCTTAAGCTCGGCGAAGCAAAAGATGAAGACATCAACGGCATGAAAGGCAAATCCATTGAAGGAACCGCTGATGGTCTCGAACTGTATTTGGGACTCATCAATACTCCTGCTGAAAAAACCAGCTTGTTCATCAACGCCTGGGCAGCTCCTGAAGCTCTGAAAAAATATGCTAAAGAGCTTGAATACATCTTCAAAAACATTAAGCCGCTTAAGAAATAATAAGCTTAATTGATTTTCAAACCGGATTGCTTAAATTAGCAATCCGGTTTTTTTTTGTCATTCTACACATGGAGTATTGTGCTAAAAGTATTTTCTTTTTCAATCTTAATTGCTGCTTTGGTTATGACTGGCGGATGCAAAAAATCTGATGGTCCTGCCAACAAATCAGGTTCCGAAACTTCCGCATCGAATGTTGAAGGACAGATCGAAGGCGGTGAGACCTATACAAACGAAGCAGCGAAAATCGATTTTCAACTTCCCGCCGGATGGATTCTTGAGACCGATGAGCAAAACATCACAGCATTCCCGAAAGAAGGCGGATTTCTCGTGCAATTTTACATCCTGAATGTTGATAATCTTGATAAAGCAAAAGATGAAGCACTAACTATATTCAACAGAGAGATCCACAATCTTAAGACAGGTGAAATCGTTGACAGTGATATTAATGGTTTGAAATCAAAGTTGATACAAGGCAACTCAGAGGGTGTTCGTCTTGTTTCCGGAATTGTAGATGCACCTGCTGATAACATCTCGGTACTCATCGCTGCATGGGGTTCATCTGAAACAGTAAATCAATATGAGAAGGAAGTCAACTCGATTATCAAAAGTATCGCAGCTGCAAAATAATAACCCGTTCAATTGCATTTGCTTTTGAACCTGAAACCAAAACAGATTGTTATATTATAAACCAAAACAAAAGGATACTCATGAAAAAATCAGCATCAATAATACTTCTCACATTCTTACTTACCATCATTTCCTTGAATGCTCAGGCGCCTGCTGTCCCGGCGGCTTCCCCGTTGGGTTCAGTCTATCAGGTTGTCGGAATAAGTGAAGTGACAGTCAAATACTCCCGTCCCTCTGTAAAGGGAAGACAAATTTTTGGCGGAGTAGTTCCGTTTGACCAGGTATGGAGAACCGGTGCCAACTCAGCAACCACCATCACCCTTTCTCACGATGCAACCATCGGTGGAACCAAACTGGCAGCCGGAACTTATGGAATATTTACAATTCCGGGCAAATCAGAGTGGACAGTGATTCTCTCGAAAGACAACAACTTGTGGGGTTCAGGGAACTACAATGCCGCAAATGATGCTCTTCGTTTCAAAGTCACACCTGAAAAAACAGGCAATGTGGAAATGCTCACCTTTAATTTTGAATCAGTCGAAAGCGACAAGGCAAAATTGACCATCTCATGGGCTGATGTGAAGATCGGTTTTGATATTGCCTTCGAGAGCCACAAAAACATCCTCGACAAGCTAAAAACTGATGTAAACTGGAGCACTTCATTCAGAGGTGCTGATTATATGCTAAAATCGGGCAAAGACCTGGACCTGGCAATGAAGTATATCGACATCTCAATTATGATCGATGAAAACTACAACAATCTTAAGGTTAAGGCACAGTTGCTCGAAAAGGCAGGCAAGAAAAGTGAAGCGATTGCGACTATGCAAAAAGCACTTGATAAAGCCGCAACGATGAAAAATCCTCCGTTTGACCTTGATGCAATGAAGTCACTTCTGGAAAACTGGAAGAAATAGATTATTAAAAAAAAGAGGCTGAACCAAACGGACAGCCTCTTTTTATTTTAAGTATTCAATCAACCAGAGGGGAAATCGAAAATCTTCGATCACTAAAAATCGAAAATGTCATCCAGGAATCCACCTCTCTTCTTTTTCTTGTAACCGTATTCGTGACTGTCATAACTTCTGTCCTTCTCATAACCACGGTCTTTTTCTCTGTAGTCAGAATCCTTTTCACGGTAAGTTTCACGGCGGTCATCACTTCTGCTTCCAGCAGAAATCTGGGCAGATCTCTCAATTATTTTATCGAGCTCTCCCCTGTCAAGCCACACTCCGCGACAATCGGGACAGTAGTCAATCTCCACACCTTCTCTGTTGGAAATTACGAGCTTTGTTTCTTTACATACCGGGCAATTCATATATTATTCTCCTTGTCATTGTTTTCAATCCATTCCGGCCTCTCCGGGTTAAAAGTATAACAAATTGAATGTCAATCTGGTTCAGTAATTGCTACAAGTTGGCGACATTTCGCAGAAAATTTTAACCGTGCGAAAAAAATGTATGACACCTGACTTAGATGTACTTCTTCGCTTTTTTCCAAATATCTTTTAGTGGATATTTTAGCTTGCGCGCAACCCATATGTTCATATTATTCTCATAAGGCATGGAGTATTTCGCGGTATGGATTCCTTTAAGTTCAGGGTCGATTGCATAAGTTTTCACATCATCTTCCGTGTCGCCCAGTGAAATATAAACATCATATTCCTCCCGCGGTACCCCCCACAACCAGTAACTGTTATGTTCGGTGGTGCAGTAAGGAAGATTGTATTTCCTTCCGATAACATTGATTGCACTCGCTTCTCCATAGTTGTTTGCCACAATGAGAATTGAAAGAGTGTCCTCACCCGGAATTGCATCCACAACTTTTTTGACTGATTCCACCATCTCCTCCCACCCGTGCATGTCTGCGTAAAACTGATGAAGTTCAGTCAGTTTGTGCCCCTCATTCGACTGAGGATTCAAACCTGTTAACTTGAAATATTTGATGGTATCTTCAACTTTTAGAACCGGCACCACCACAGGGATGGCTACAATTCCCATTCCAATAACTAAAACTGGTATAACATATTTCAACGGATATACCAACCACTTCGAAGTTAGAAGTTTCGATTCAAGAAACACCGCACCGACTGCGATCATAGCGGGATAGGCAGCTCCCAAATACTCCGCTTTTGAATGTGAATTAACCAGTAAAATCAGAATTGTAGTTACCCATATAGCTGCGGGTGCAATATTTTTCCTGCCCGAAGGATTGAATGTCGAATACCACAGTCCGCAAAATGCCAAAACAATTGCGAAAGGACCCATGAGCATCAACTGATCCATAAGGAACTGAACCCGGGTAATTTGCGAATACTTCATTTCCACCGCATTACGCATGAATTCGAGATGAGCAAAGTCGTTGAACACATTCCAGACAATATATGGTGAGAAAATCAGAAGTGCAATAACTCCCGAAATCCATGGGTAAGGAGTCTTCAACAGATCTCTTTTGTCACTGACAAGAAGTGCAGCGAAGAATCCGGCAATCAACCAGCCAATGCTTATTTTATTGAGCATTCCCAATCCGGCTAAAATTCCCCAAACAATAAATTTCTTATTCTGCGGTTCCTGAATCAGATCTACTGCGAGACAAGTGAGGAGTGCCCAGAAGAAATAATCGATAGAATTCATCGAATATACAGAGTTCATCCCCATGAAGACAGGCATAAAAGAAATTGTAATCGCTGTAAGAAATATGGTAAAACCTCCACCACCCGTTTTTTGAGCGGTTTTACAGGATATCCACACCACCACCGCAGATAAAATCGCGGGGACGATTCTGATCACACCAACGGAATCTCCGAACACAGTTGTAATCAACCATAGTAGCCAGATTGATAACGGCGGATGATCAACATACCCAAAATCCAGGTGCCTCGTTGACTCAAGATAGTAAAGCTCATCCCGAAAGTAGGAAAATCCGCCGAAAAGAATAGCGTAAAGGTGGATAATCAATGTAATCGAGGATAAAGCAAGTATTAAACGGTTGTTTGTAATTGACTTCATCATAATTTTTTTGTTCCAAGAACACCAATTTACAATTTTGATTTGTAATTCAATCAAAATGGTTTACTCTGCCTCAATCAGAGGGTGGAACCTCACATTATGTCAAAAGCTATTTCAACAAAACCATTTTCTTCAATTCTGAATACCCCCCTCCTGAAAGCCGACAAAAATAGACTCCCGAGGGCAATGAAGTTCCGTTAAATTGATACTGGTGCTCACCTGCCGGCATACTGCTTAAAAATTCTTCCGAAATGAGTACACCTTCACAATTGTAGAAGCTTAATTGGATATCGGTGGACTTGCTCAGCGTGAAATTCAGCGTTGTCACCGGATTAAACGGATTGGGATAATTCTGACCCAATTTTATTTCATCAGGTGTTGCCGCAGGTTCTTTCACAGAAGTTGGGAGATCATCACAGGTAAGGAAGTTGGGTGTGCCACCATAATCATTTCTCCAGATCGAATCTTTCTCGCCCAAAGTTGCCCAGACAATCTTCCCGCTTGCAGCCAACACATTTAATGAGTCGATAAGACTGCTGATTTTTGCGAGATATGATGACTTGAAATCTCTTTGGTTAATCATTATTGTTGCAGTGTAAAAATTACCTGACGGCAATGTTCCATTCGCGATGGCATTGAGCATCTCGTTAAGAGTGTTAAGATTGTCTGTAATCTCAGTGGTATCAGTCACCTGATTGTGACAAGCGTTTCCGAGTAACCGCACTCTCTTTGTCGGATCATGAGTCATCAGATTCCATGCACCTGCAGGTCTCCATGAACCAAATGCATTCAGATCGCCATTATGGAACATCCCTTTGGTTGCAGATCCCCAGACTATATCCGGTTTCCAGATTTTCAGCGGGAATTTCTGTCCTCGAAGTCCACCCTCGAACAGGAGCCAGCTCTTAAGTCCAACCGTGTCATTCCATAAAAATCCTCCGACAATTTTTGAATCCGAAACACCACAATCGGTTATTAATTTGGCGATATCAGCATAATTGTATCCGTCTGACTGATGAGAATGAGCATCAACCTGAATTTTTTGCTGACTGTCCTCAGACAACCATTTCAGAATATTCTTGCCGCCGGTTGCAGGATCATTCCCTTTGTCAAAATTCAATACGCCGTTTAAGAATCTCCAGTCAGCCTGAAAGTTATATTTGGCACCCTTTGACTTCACCGTGTTGGCTAACTCCACAATAAGGCTCCTGACCTGCATGAATCCGACACTGTCCGTGTCATAGAGAACCGGATCCGTCACTTCATTGTGCGAGGTTATATTTAAATAAACAGGTGTTTGTGCATGAAGTGATGCTACGATTAAAAGAAGGATTGTAACTCGTGTAAACATTCGTGATTCCTTTATTTGATTAAAATTGCTTTTTTGATAATGTTTGTGTTATTAAATGAAAACCTGAAGAAATAGACACCCGATGCCATTCCGTTTCCGTTAAAATTGTAAATAAATTCACGACCATCGGACACTATTTGCTCACTCTTTATCAGATTTCCACTGATATCATGAATATTGACCCGGCAATATCCCCCATTCGCCATTTCTACACTGAAGCTTGTTGAAGGATTAAAGGGATTCGGGTAATTGTGTGAGACATTAAAATCACCGGGGAGATCAGGACTTTCCCTTTCAACGCCGGTTACAGAAATTCTTCTTGCCGGCTTTTCTCCCCATTTTACGGGGTTTTGATACAAAGTTTTATTCGTGTATGAGATACTTTTGGGAGTAACTGTACCAATTGTTCCGGTTTCGTACAGATTTTTTAGTGCTGAAGCCGCAATGAACAGATACTCCAAAGGATTTGCCAAAGGGAATCCGTTCGTAACAACACTTGAAGGTATTCGGGAGAGATATTTGTTGCCGGTCGCATAATAACCGAACAGAGAGTCGTTGAAAGCAACTCCCTTTCTGATCGAAATTGAATCCAGAGAGCCAGATGAAGAGAGATTAACTACCGTTGTATCAAATGGTCCGTTGATGTCCGATGTAGTAACACTCCCCGGAAGTGAACCGGTGTTCAAGTAGCTTGCCAGTGATTTGGTAATGGTATAGTAAGCGTCGGCAATGGAAAAATAATCTCCGGACAGACTGAAAAAGCGGGGTGGAAAATTGACGGGATTTGAAGAAGCGATACTTCTGGAGAGCTCATAAATCTGGTTGATGGAAACACTTCTCTCAATATCAGGGGATATTAAGGTGTTTAGATCTTTCATGATAAAGGTCTTTATATGGGGATTCCCGGCAGCAGTGGCGACGAGGGAGTCATAGTAACTCCATAATTTTTCTTCCTGTTGTTCGCTGTTGGTTCTGATCCAAAAGGATGTGCGGTTGGTATCGAACGGCGCCTGCAAAGGGACTGTCGACATCGAATCAGAATAATAGCAGGCACGCCAGGGTGGAAGATTATAATGAAAATCTGTTTCATGAATTATGGCATTGGCAAAATTCAACTTCGTATTGTTGATCGTGTTCATCTTAGATGCCAGGTACGCAGCAGGTGAATAATAAGGCTCATCGGGCGTGCCGATCATCTCCCACCAAAACTCATCATCGGTTTGTGAACCCGCTGTCCAACGCGTAACACTGAAATCGACCGGACGAACCAGTAGACCTTGTGAATAAAAAAGGGGGTAATCTGCATCAGAACCTTCTTCATGAAACAGAAGCACACCTTTGGCACCCATACTTTTACAGGCTATCAGGTCTGCCCTCCCAAAATTTGAAGTGGGTCCGCTTTCACCTGTGGATACTGTAAATGGTGATTCGTCGAATACTTCTTTAACAGATTTGTAGCCACCTGTAAATTGTGATTTGTAACCACCTGTCACCAGATCAAGCCGGTATTTTTCATAAGGATCAAGGACCTGAACCAGAGTATCAAGCGGTTTTTTAGTCAAACTGCTGATATAAGACGACTTAAAAGAGAGAATGTGTGGTGCCCGGTGATGAAGATTTATTCCCATCCCCAGAATTTTTAATGAATCCGGAAACCATGGATAGAACTGAACAATGTTAGTAATCAATTGCTCAACAAAATAAAAATCAGCTCTTACACCATACTTGTTAAAAATGTGAGCAGCACGCATCAAAGTTTTGCACGACTGTGCAGGTTCAGTAAAATCATGTGCGTTAACCACAAAATTCAAATACAGGTAACGCTCACCGTCCTTGTCTCTTTGATTGATAACAGTTTGAGTGAATATTTGCACGGAAAGAATAAAACTGATTAAAACAACTATTAAAAGACTCTTCATGAAATTCTCCATTTTTGAATATCGGACACCCAAATTTCAGTAATGGTTTAATCACTAATCATGATTAGAGGCACAGTGTGACGATGATCATATTCGGGCTTGAGACAGGTCTCTTTTCAATCACAAATGGATTAAAATCATCGGTAGAATTCGCGGAGGGAGGCTCATGAGTCGCGGAATGTCAGGAAGTTGAAAAGATTCGGCGTATTTTTTTTATTTATTTTTTTATTTCAATTGTTTATATTTCATATTGAATAAATCGAAAGCTAAATCATGGATGAATCAACTATCCTGTCGAAATTTAATACTCTTCCGGAAACTCTGAAAAAAGAAGTCCTGGATTTTATGGATTTCTTAATCCAGAAGAAACAGAATGATTCTGATAATAAGCATCCGGTCTCCGGTTGTATGAAAGGTACATTTAAGATGAAAGATGACTTTGACGAACCACTGGAAGACTTTCAGGAATATATGAAGTGAAAATTCTTATGGATACCCACGCACTTATCTGGTTTGGCGAGGATGACGAAAAACTGCCTGATTCTCTGAAAGTGATTCTGAGTCAGAAAAACAATTCTATTTTTGTCAGCGTTGCTTCGTTGTGGGAAATGGCTATTAAAATCAGTCTGAACAAGTTGTCAATCTCAGTATCATTCGATGAAGTAATAGAATTGGTGAAATCTAATGGTTTTGAAATCCTCCAAATCTCAGAATCTCATTTATCAGAACTACTAAAATTACCATTTATACATCGTGATCCATTCGACAGAATATTAGTTGCTCAATCTTAATCTGAAGATTTTTTGTTTGTAAGCCGTGATGAAATTTTCAATTCGTACGAAGTTAGAAGATTGTGGGCCTGAATTATTCTGTTCTGAATATTTATTCTGTTTTCAACCGATTTGGCATTAAATTTTCCCCAATCAAAGAATTATCCCTTGAAAAAGACACGATTTTTTCGTAAATTTGGAATTACAAGCGAGCGTAACTCAGTCGGTAGAGTGTCAGCTTCCCAAGCTGAATGTCGCGGGTTCGAATCCCGTCGCTCGCTCAAGATTTCAGAAGATTTACGCGGGTTCTGCCATAGGCATCCCTTCGGGAGATTCCCGTCGCTCGCTCAAGATTTCAGAAGATTTACGCGGGTTCTGCCATAGGCATCCCTTCGGGAGATTCCCGTCGCTCGCTCAAAGTTTTTTAAATATTTTGTAAAAAGACTTGTATAAATTCGCAAAAATCGCTAAATTTACAGTCTAAAATTTTTGAAGTCGGGCGTTTAGCTCAGTCGGTTCAGAGCATCTGCCTTACAAGCAGAGGGTCCGGGGTTCGAATCCCTGAACGCCCACAAAAAAGCCTCAAAACAGCGTGTTTTGGGGCTTTTGTTGTTTTAAATGGTTTTGGAAAATCATCTAATAGAGCTATAATTTGCTTAATTTAGCCTGTTTTGACCTGAATTATTGCCGACTCGCTGCCACTTTCGCTGCCAAATAATTCCTGAATATACTTTCACAAAGATCAACTGAATATAAAAATAAACGATTTTGGAGCATTCAGCCGTGAATCAGATTCTTTTTTGAGTAGACGGTTTTTACCTCAAATTAATTACAGGTAATTATTTTGTGTTCTAATTTTTAAGTCTTTTGTTGAATAAACAAATCTGATTGATTTACTTTATTAAATAAAATAATCTCAAAACAATTCAGAGCGAAAAACGAATTGGTGAACCTTGCGTGAGAGATACCAGAATTAGAGTCTATGATGTGTTAAGTCGGCTTTCTACCCGGATGTCGCCGCGAGGGCTATAATGAAGTTAGGTGCCGCTTTCTACCCGGATGTCGCCGCAAGGGCCGAAACTTCAGCATTTCAGACTTCATCCCTCAGACTTCGCCCATGATATTCCTACTTCTTCGACATGAACCCTGTTTCATATTTCACAACAGTCTCTATGCTGTTTCTAAGTCCGGAATTACCATAAGAATAGACATTCGGGTACCGTTCGGTGATTTTTTGCATCAGGTCATTTTTGTAGGTGATATCGGTAATTGAGTACAATTGATCCCGTTCGAAGATGTAGATATATCTGTTTTGCGACCATCTTCCCTGATAGTCGAAAGAGTTTTCTATTCTTAAACCACCATCCCGATTGCTTAGAATTTCTCTTCCGTTAAGATCGTAGGCAATTACTACATCTACTTTCTTTGTCTTGTGAAGGAACCTGTCGCCGGTTTTTTTGTAGTCACCCGCTTCAAGCAACTTCCCTTTGTCGTAAACAAAATTGAAAACGATTTTCTCGTCCGGCGGGGATTGAGTCAGGATGGAATTGATTTGCCCGAGAGTATCACGGGTGTAGCTTGATATTTTTGAGGTAGATCCGGTTTTGCAGGTGTAACCAACAAGCTTGTCGTTGTCATTCCAGGAAAACTCGAACGATTGTTTCGCGAATTTATCTCCCGGTTTTATTACCGACAGTGTCAACAATCCTTTGGGAGAATAGGTAAAAATGGCAACAGTGTCCTGATCGATTATATGAAATTCTTTTGAAATGCCATTTTTCCTGACGGCAGCAACATGGTAGGGCATCATCTTTTCTCTGTTCATGCTCCCCATCTCCCGGTATCCCCAGTCATCACTGTTGAGTCCCTGGGCGGGAATAAACTCCTGGGAGAAGGAACTGACAGTAAGCAAACAAACGAGAACAATTAAAAATATATTAGGAAACTGTTTCATATACCGATCTTTTTCAAAAATAATTAGATGTGACCAAATTTAGAAGAACCAAAGGGGACTGCTCCACTTCGCAGCCCCCTTTTTATTTCATAACATCGTAAATGCTGTCCTGATTATTGCTTCCTGCTGTCTGGCAGCAAGTTTGCCCGAACCGACTGCGGGGCTTGCGCTTTCTGGTCTGCCGACATACTGAACGCTCAAATCCTTTTTTAGAATTTTGTAGATTCTGGGACGAATGAAGTTCCAGGCACCCATATTTTTCGGTTCTTCCTGTACCCAGAGCAATTCCTCGATATTTGAATATGAGTCGAGTATTCCGGCAAGCATTTCTCCTTCAAACGGATACAACTGCTCAGCTCTCACGATGGCAACATCCGTAAAATTGTTCTCTTTTCTGAATTTGTCGAGCTCATAGTAAATCTTGCCGCTCGTCAGAAGAACTTTTTTCACTTTCTTTTTATCGAGTCCTGAAGTGTCGTCAAGGAACTCTTTGAATGTCCCTTCAAGGAAGTGCTGCTTTGGTGATCTTGCTTCAGGCAGACGAAGAAGACTTTTCGGTGACATTACAACCAGCGGACGAAGAATATCCTTCTTCATCTGTCTTCTCAGGAGATGGAAATAGTTCGCAGGATCGGAGAGATGGCAGACTTCCATATTTTCCTGAGCACAAAGAATCAGGAATCTTTCGAGTCGTGCACTTGAGTGCTCGGGTCCCTGACCCTCAAAACCGTGAGGCAGAAGAAGAACGAGGTTATTGGGAGTATCCCATTTTTCTTTTGAAGCCACAATAAAATTGTCGATAATGATCTGGGCACCGTTCACAAAGTCACCGAACTGTGCTTCCCAGATAACTAGACAGAGCGGATCAGCCGTGCTGTAGCCATACTCAAACCCCATTACAGCAGCTTCTGAAAGGTTACTGTCGAGAATTTCTGCCCGTGCCTGATTTGTATACATGTGATTAATCGGGAAATACTCCTGACCGGTCACCACATCGGTAAATGCCATGTGCCTTTGTGTAAAAGTACCACGGACACAATCCTGACCGCTCAATCGAACCGGAATCCCCTCTTTAACCAGGGAAGCGAATGCGAGAAATTCGGCTGTTGCCCAGTCGGCGAGTCCGTCATCCGAAGTGACTATATCCTTCCTTTTTTCAAGGAATTTCACGAGTTTTGGATGCAGATTAAACCCTTCAGGAAGTGACGAACCCTTGATCAGCAAATCTGAAAGTTCTGATTCAGAAAGTGCAGTGTCGTGTTCCTTCTTTTGGGTAGCAATCTTTTCAGTATTAACTGCGAGAGGAATATCAATTTTGAATTGTATTTTTCTTTTTGCAACTTTTTGAAGAGCGTCCTCAAGTTTCTTGTTGTAGTCGGATTCCATCTGCTTCAACTCATCGAGAGTGATGACTCCTTCAGCAACAAGTTTTTGACCATACTGTTTCGTAACGGATGGATGTTTCTTGATTTTTGCGTAAAGAATTGGTTGTGTATAACCCGGGTCGTCTCCCTCGTTATGTCCGTGTCTTCTGTAACCGACAATATCGATCACTACATCTTTTTTGAATTTCTGACGGTAGTCGAAAGCTATTCTGATAACATGAAGCACCGACTCGGGATCATCACCGTTAACATGGAAAACAGGTGCCTGTACAATCTTCGCCACATCTGTAGCATAAACTGATGAACGGGCTTCCTCGGGGGTGGTGGTAAAACCAATCTGGTTGTTTGTCACGATATGAATGGTGCCGCCTGTCTTGTATCCTGCAAGCTGAGAGAGATTGATGGTCTCGGCAACAACTCCCTGTCCAGCAAAAGCTGAATCACCATGCAACAGTACCGGAATAATGTGACTTCTGTCGATATCACCTGTCCGGGTCTGTTTCGCTCTCACGATTCCTTCCACAACAGGGTTCACCCATTCAAGGTGACTCGGATTTGAAGCGATTGAGACACCGATTTCCTTGCGGGTTCTAGTCTTTACTTTGTTATAGGCGCCAAGGTGATACTTCACATCACCCGAACCGGCATATGAATTCGGATCGACAATATCTTCAAATTCAGAGAGAATTGAATCGTATGATTTACCTACTATATTTGTGAGGACATTTAACCTTCCGCGGTGTGCCATGCCAAGAACAATTTCTTTTACATTGTTATCGGCTGCTATGGTAAGCAACTGATCGAGTGCGGGGATGGTGGATTCAAGACCTTCCAAAGAAAATCTCTTGTGTCCGACAAATTTCGTATGAATAAAATGTTCAAATCCTTCGGCTTCGATAAGCTTGTTTAAAATCTGCTTTTTAGTCGGATTATCGAGGTTTGGCTTATTCTCAACAGGCTCCATTCTGTTTTGAAGCCATGCTTTTTCGTCACTCGACTGGATATGCATATACTCGACACCGATATTTTCACAGTAGGTACGATGCAGCTTCTCAAGGATTTTCCGAAGTGTAGCCGTTTTATATCCGCCAAAATCATGTGTGAGGAACTGCCTGTCGAGATCCCAGACCGTAAGCTGATAAAATATCGGATCAAGCTCATGGTGGTAGGTGGTGTTCTTGCCGAGAGGGTCGGTTGTTGCAATCAGATGCCCGCGAACACGGAACATGTTTATCATCTGGCGGACTCTTCCCTGCTTGGCTATCTCTTCGTAACTCGTGTGGCCGTTGCTGAACGCCGGCTCCAGATCGCTTTGCCATTTGTGAGGAAGCATCGGAATTTTCAGACTCTCGAACAACTCTTCGTAAAAATCATTTTCGCCCAGAATCATTTCACTTATCTTCTTGAGGAAAAGACCCGACTCGGCTCCCTGGATGATTCTGTGATCATAAGTGCTGGTGATGGTCATAACCTTGCTGATACCAAGACTGGAAACTGTCCCCGGTGACATTGCGACATATTCTGCGGGGTATTGGATTGCGCCTGTCGCAACAATGGTCCCCTGACCCGGCATCAGTCTGGGAACTGATGATATGGTGCCCAAAGTACCGGGATTTGTCAATGAAATGGTGGTTCCCATAAATTCTGAGGGGTCAATCTGTCCGGTACGGCTTCTTTTTACAAGGTCTTCATAAGTATCGAAAAACTTTTTAAAATCCATTGTATCAGCAGCTTTGATGTTTGGAACCATCAGATTTCTGCTGCCGTCTTTTCTCTCGACATCAATTGCGAGACCGAGATTTATATGTTCTCTGTTTATTACAACCGGTTTACCGTCCTTTTCAGAGTAAGCGTTGTTCATCGAAAGATAGAATTTCGTTGCCTGAACAATAGCCCAGCCGATAATATGGGTAAAACTTACCTTACCTCCCCTGACTTTGGCGAGGTGGGCATTAATAAGCAGTCTGTTCTCTTCAAGAATCTTCACCGCAATACTTCTGATTGAAGTTGCTGTCGGAATTGTAAGTGAACTCTCCATATTTTGCAGAATTTTTGCCGCACCGCCTGCAATCACGCGGGTTGTGTCCCCCGGAAGTGGCTGAGGCGCAGGAAAAGTCCTGGCAGGCACGCCGCTCTCTGACCTGTTTCCGGTTTGTGCCTGTGGTTCCTGCTCTACTGTGGAAGTCTCTCCTGAAAAATACTTCTTCCACTGCTCGGGAACTGCTGCCGGATTGTCCTTATACTCCTCGAAGAGATACTCCACAAACCAGCTGTTTGAGCCAAATTCTTCAACAAATTGTTGTTTATCTTTTGGTGAACCGTTTTCACTCATAATTTTTGCAATACTCTTATTATTTTTGAATGATCTGTCGTATATATTCGTTCTTTAATTGTGATTCGCCCTCTCAATTAAGAACAAAAATTTAAACAAGAAAAGTAATCAAATTAACGGAACTAAAGAAATGCCAAATCGTGATAACCATCATATTGCCCATCTAAGAAAGAATTATCAACTCATGGGACTGGATGAAAACTCGATAAAGACAGACCCGATGGAACAGTTTTCCCTCTGGTTCAATGCTGCCCTCGAATCTGAAATTACCGAACCAAATGCAATGATTCTCTCCACAGTCTCTCCTGAAGGGTCACCTTCCTCCAGGACTGTCCTCTTAAAAGGACTTGAAGCCGACGGATTTATCTTTTTTACAAATTATGAGAGTGAAAAAGGAAGGCAAATCGGCAATAACGACAATGTGGCAATTTTGTTTCTCTGGCTCGATCTCGAAAGACAGGTAAGGATAACGGGCAAAGCATCGAAAATAGACAGTTTGGCATCCGAGACCTACTTCAAATCGCGACCCGTTGACTCACAAATCGGTGCCTGGGTTTCCAGTCAAAGTGAAGTGGTACCGGGCAGGGAATATCTGGAAAAGAAATTTGAATCGATGAAACAAAGATTTTCCGATGGTGAGATTCCTCTGCCTCCATTTTGGGGCGGTTACAAAGTGGTACCGTCAAAAATGGAATTCTGGCAGGGTCGCCCAAACCGGCTGCATGACAGAATCCTCTACACCCGTGCGGGAAATAAGTGGAAAATTGAAAGACTTTCTCCATAAGAAGAGAAAATCAGTCTAAAATGCGGGTTTTCGCCTTCGCCTTTTTTCGATCATCAATGTTCTGAGAGCTATTGCAAGCACGATAATCACACCACCGATAATTGCATAGAATGAGGGCGTTTCCCCGTAACCGATTAAAACCCAGACGGGGTTAAGAACCGGCTCTATCATCGCGAGAAGTGAAGCTTCAATTGCCTCCACTTTATTTATTCCATAACTGAAAATCACATAAGCGATGCCAATCTGGAAGATTCCCAGATAACCTACCATCAGAAAATCATTTGTTGAAAGTGCCGGCATGTCAAAAAGTGAGTATGCACAAAACAGAGCTACAAAGAAATTGCCCCAGAAAATGGTGCTCCATTTGTAATCTTCACCAGACTTCCTCATCCCAAGAAACATACCCGTAAGACACAATCCCGAAATAAGTGCGAATGTATTCCCCTCTATATCGCCGGGAGACAGTTTTCCAACAAAGAAAAGTGCCATTCCAATGAAACAGAAAACTATCGTAATGAGATTTATTCGTTCAAATTTAGTCTTTAGCAGAAGCGGTTCAAGAATGAGGACATAAATCGGTGCAGTATATTGCAGAAAAATTGCATTTGCTGCAGTAGTCAGTTTCGTCGCCATCACAAAAAACACAAGGACTCCCGCATAGAAGAGCCCTGTCATCAAAGACCAGCCGTTAAATTTTAATGCCTTCCCTCGAAACAAAAGAAGTATCACCAGTCCGGCAAAGAAAGACCTGAAAAATGACAGTTGAATCGAGTTCAGGCTTATCAGTTTTATAAATAATCCACCTGTGCTCCAAAGAAGTGCGGCGATTACGACGGCGATGATACCTTTTTGATGAAGGGATTTCTCCAAGGGGGAACCTTAATTTTTGAAAATTACGAGTGTAAATTTAACCCAATAACCCTTTTATTTATCTTTCTTCAAATTAATTTGTTAAAACTGCAATAAAATGGAAACTTACTATTGACTTTTAAGTTTCCATATAGTATTTTAGAAACTGTAATTATTAATTTTAGTTTCCATAATGCAAAAAACAGATATTAAACTAGAGATCGCCCTGTATGCCTTTTCCCTCTACAGAGAAAAGGGATTTATGACAATTCCCATGGATGAGATCGCAAAAGGGATGAAGATCAGTAAAAAGACGATCTACAAATATTACAATTCGAAAGAAGAGCTTGTAGAGGCTGCTTTCCGATCGTTCATCTTAAAGGCGTCTACGGTGGTCGGTGAAATAATGCAGAAAGATGTCCCTTCGGTGGTAAAACTTGTGTTCATTCTAAAACACATGCTGACGGAGACAGCCATGATTTCCACTGTGCTCTTCAAAGAACTCCAGACAGAAATGCCTCTTCTTTGGAAGGATTTCGACGATTTTCGGAGTGAAATGATGAGAAAAACCATTTCTAAAATTTACGCTCAGGGAAGAGAGGAAGGATACATAAAAGAATATCCCGTCATTTTTATTGTGACGATTCTGGTTGCATCGATAAGAGAAATACTAAAAAAAGAATTTCTCGATCAGTCGGGATATACAATCAACGAATCCCTTTCCCTCTTCTACAAATTTTTGTTCAACACAATTCTGACCCCCAAAGGGAAGGAAGAATTTTCAACTATGATCTATGGAGTTATACAGAATGAGAATATTTAGGATTCTCTCAGTTTTGCTTTTTACCGGTCTGATTTTAACCGGATGCAAAAAAGAAACCGACACTTCCAAAATTAAAGTCTCCGGGAATCTTGAGGCTATCAGCGTAACACTCTCCTCACAAACGCCCGGACTTGTCGTCAATTTCCCTTTCGAAGAAGGAGATGTGGTGAAGGAGAATGACACAATCGTCAAGATTGATGATTCCAATCTGCTTCTTCAACTTGCAAAGACCGGAGCGCTAATAGAAGGTGCAGACGCCCAATACAGTCTGCTTCTAAGCGGTGCCCGAAAAGAGGATATCAAGCAGGCAGAGGAAGTGGCGTCACAACTAGAGGCAAACGTGCAACTTGCTGAATCTGATTTTGCCCGCATTAAAAACCTTTACGGCACCGGGTCGATGACGAAAAAGCAATATGATGATGCTGAAACACGCTTGAAAGTACTTCGATCTCAACTGGATGCGGCAAAGGAAAACCTTCAAAAAGTGAAAACCATTGTCAGACCTGAAGAACTTAAATCGGCAGCAGCCCGGAAAAAGGAAGCATCAGCGAGTGCAGATATCCTGAAAAATGCCATTGAGAAATGTTTCGTTATCTCCCCCATCTCAGGTAAAATTGTCAAAAAATATGTTAAAAAAGGAGAGGTTGCCGGTGCCATGTCGTCACTGGTTAAAATTTCCGCACAAGACGAACTCGATTTAATCGTCTATGTACAGGAAACCGACCTGGGCAAAGTAAAGACGGGTCAAACGGTTGATATAAAAATTGACAGCTACCCGAATAAATCCTACACAGGCAAGGTAATCTTCATTTCACCCGAGGCAGCCTTCACTCCCAAAAATATACAGACCGAGGATGAAAGAACCCGTCTCGTATATGAAGTGAAGGTCAGAGTAAAAAATCAGAATAATGAGTTAAAAGATGGAATGCCCGCTGATGCGTTTATCAAATTATAGTTCGTTCACTTCTGACCCGTTTGAAAGCCGCCTGAAATGCCACGAGGTTCGATAATATGCCGGTGATAGAGATAACTTCGCTAAAAAAAACATACGGCGAGACTTTGGCTGTAAACTCGATTGACCTTTCAATTCTGGAAGGTGAAATGTTCGGGCTGGTGGGTCCAGACGGAGCGGGAAAAACAACGACGATGCGAATACTTTGCGGATTGACGAAACCAACCGGCGGATCAGTCACCATTTTCAACAAGGAATTATCAAAAGCAAAAAAGGATATCCAAAACAATATCGGATATCTCTCACAGAAGTTCTCTCTATATGGAGACCTGACAGTCGATGAGAATATCAGGTTTTTTGCGAACATTCATAATGTAAGGCATTTCGAAGAGAGAAGAGATGAGTTACTTGAACTGATGAGACTTATCAAATTCCGGGACAGATTTGCGGACAAGCTTTCAGGTGGAATGAAACAAAAGCTCGCCCTCGCTTGCTCTCTGATTCACAAACCAAAAATATTGTTTCTCGATGAACCAACCACTGGAGTTGATCCTGTCTCCCGAAGAGATTTTTGGAAGATACTCTCTAAACTCCAGGCCGATGGCATCACAATTCTGCTTACCACTCCCTATCTTGACGAAGCAGAAAGATGCAACCGTATCGGATTGATGAACAGAGGAGAAATAATCGCCCTCGGAAAGCCACAGGAAGTGAAAGACACAGTCGATATGTCTGTCCTGGAAATTTACTGTGATGAAGTAAGAAAGGTCTCCCGGATTATCAGGGAAAATCTGAAATATGACACACAGGCATTCGGTGACAGAATAGATATTCTTTCCCAAAATCCTGAAGATGTATTGATCGATGTGACGGGACTATTAAAGAAACATAATCTGGCAATTACAGAATCCAGAATCATCTCACCTTCACTCGAAAATATTTTTATCCACCTCGTAAGCAGTAATTACAAGTAATGACATGAAAAAATATAAATTATCAACCATTCTGTTGTTCTTCACACTTTTTGTGACCGGTGTACCGGCGCAAACTTTTAGTCTTGAGGATTGCATTAAAGCCTCGTTGGACAACAGTCGTCCGCTCGCTCTGAACAACTCCGCGATACAACAAAATTTGGGAAAAGTAAAAGAAGTTGCAGCAATGAAACTTCCCCAGTTAAAATTCCTCGCGTCGTATTCGAGACTGAGCGACATACCAAACTCAGAGATAAAGCTCCCGTTCCTGCCCTCTCCCGTGGTTTTGCAGGAGCCCATACTGAACAATTATGCCTTGAGACTCAGCCTGACTCAACCTCTATTCACAGGACACCGGTTATCGTCTCAAGAGAAGAGTGTTGAGATTTCAACCGAGGCATTGAAGTCAGATAACGAAATAATAAAAAACGATGAAGCCATAAAAACGATTGCGGCCTATTACAATCTCGCGGCTGCGAATGAACAACTGGCGGTGATTGAAGAAAATATCACAACCCTCAAAAAGCGGTTGTCTGATGCGAACGATTTTTACAAAAACGGACTGATTACCAGAAACGACATCTTAAAAATTGAAGTGCAAATATCCAACACCCTTTCCAAAAAAATTGATGCTGAGACGGCAATCCTTGCTGCCAAAGCACAGTTAAACCTCGCGATCGGAAGAAGCGTCGATTCACCGATTGAGATCAACAAGTTTTCATGGGCTGAGCCGGCTACTGCAATTGACTTTGAGACGCTAAAACAGACTGCGGAGACCAACAGAGGTGAGTTCAAAACACTCGCAATCAAACAAAAGGTTTTGGAAGAGAACATGAATGTCGCCAAAGCAGGTTACCTACCTGAAATTTATCTTGGTTCGAACCTCTACTACACCAATCCCTCTCAAAGAATTTTCCCTCAAAAGGACGAATTCCGGGCAACCTGGGATGTCTCCTTGAGTCTGCAATGGAATGTCTGGGACTGGGGTGCCACTTCTGCCAAGGTTGATCAAGCCACAGAAAGCATCAAAAGTCTTGGCACGACAAAACAACAGCTTTCGGATGCGGTTTCCAATGAAGTCTATCAAAATTATCTCCAGTATACCGCTGCCAGGTCCAAATTGAAAAATCTTGAGATCACTCTGGAACAGGCAAATGAAAACTACAGGGTGACACTCGAAAACTTTAATGCTCAGGTGGCAACAGCTGCCGATTTGCTTGAAGCTGACAATTCCCTTTTCGCTGCAAAAACGAGCCTGCAACTTGCAAAAATCGGCATTGTCCTGTCGGGCTATAAACTTCTGAAGTCAACAGGAAAGAGGTTGTATTAATGCAATACGCCATCGAGGTAAGCCGGCTCACTAAAAAATTTGGAGATTTTGTCTCTGTCGATGAGGTTAGTTTTTCGATTCCACAAGGCGAAATTTTTGGATTTCTGGGAGCCAATGGTGCCGGAAAATCTACAACAATCAAGATGCTTTGCGGATTGCTTGAACCAACTTCGGGGGATGCTTTGGTTGGCGGTTACAGCATCATGAATGAGCCTGAAAAAGTGAAAGAAAACATCGGCTACATGTCTCAAAAGTTCAGTCTTTACAACGACCTTTCAGTGGAAGAGAACATCAATTTTTTTGGCGGGGTTTACGGTCTGGAAAGAAGCGAACTTGCTGAAAGGAAAAAATGGGCTCTCGAAGTATCCTTTCTACAAGGGAGAGAGAAGACCGTCACAGGAAGCCTCCCCGGAGGCATAAAACAGCGGCTCGCACTTGCAACAGCAGTAATCCACAAGCCAAAAATCGTATTTCTCGATGAACCTACAAGTGGTGTTGATCCAATCTCAAGAAGAGCTTTTTGGGAGCTTATCAACTCACTTTCAGAGGAAGGTATTACTGTTTTTGTAACCACCCACTACCTTGAAGAAGCCGAGTATTGTGCCAATATCATCCTTATTAATGCAGGGAAAATAATTGCCGAGGGCACACCAACCGAGTTGAAACAGGACCACATCAAATCAAGGGTATTGGAAATCAGTTCTAACAACAGTGTTGAGTTGATGAACAAAATTTCTGAATCACATCTGAATGGTGAGATCTCCATTTTTGGAGACAAAATTCACTTCATTCCGGCAGATAATGCTGCTTCCAATGTTGAAACAATCCGGTTCCTTAATACAAATTTCTCAAATTTTGATATGAACATCTCTGAGATACTCCCCTCCCTTGAAGATGTTTTCATTCATCTTATCGAAAAAAAATATTGATATGCTTAAAACTGTTTTTGCAATCGCAGGCAAGGAATTCAAACATTTAACAAGAGACCGAAGACTCTTCGGAATCCTGATGTTCTTTCCCGTTTTTCTACTGGCATTCTTTGGATATGCCGTTAATTTTGATGTGAAGCAAATTAAAACTGCTGTAATCGACCTTGACGGATCCCCTTCGAGCCGCAGGTTTATCAGCGAGATGACCTCTACCGAGTATTTTGCAAAACCGCTTTATACTCACGACATGTCATCGATCAGGCACTTGCTTGACAGCAGAACGGTAACTGCTGTTATAACGATACCCGAAAAATTTGAGGAAGAACTAAAGCGGGGTGAAAAAACAACAGTTCAATACCTCATCGACGGTGTGGATGCAAACACCGCTGTGATTGTATCCAACTATATTGAAGCCGCAATCGGGTTGTTCAATTCCAAATACAGGGATGAGGAACTCGCAAAAACGGGATTAAAGGTTAATCCACCGGTTAAGATTTCACCTAAAATACTTTATAATCTGGAGCTAAAAAGCTCTCTGTTTTTTGTACCGGGTTTGATTTCAATGATTCTCGTGATCACAGCAGTAGTCAGCGTTTCCCTGTCACTCGTCAGAGAGGAAGAAAGAAACACAATCGAGCAAATTCGGGTCTCCCCTGTCTCTTCCTTTTCATTGCTTATCGGCAAGATAACCCCTTACCTGCTTCTTGCATACCTGAATGCAGTTATGATACTGATTGTCGGGTATTTTCTTTTTGGTGTCGAGACAAAAGGGAGCTATTTCGATCTGGTTTACACGACATTTGTGTTTCTTCTTGCCTGCACCTCACTCGGAATTCTGGTTTCAGTAATTTCAGACAACTCACAAGTGGCATTTACTTTAGGGCAGTTTATATCGCTCCTGCCGGCACTTCTTTTGTCCGGGTTTGTATTTCAGATTGACAGCATGCCACCTCTCATTCAGATTCTTACAAATATTACACCGACTAAATTTTTTAACCGGATTCTAAGAGCAATAATTCTTCGGGGAACGGGACTTCCCACATTCTACAAAGACATGATCAGTCTTTTTATTTATACAGGTGTAACACTCGGACTTTCGCTCATCATCTCCAAAGTTAAAGAGAGGAAAGCCTGATATGAAAATCGTATTGCGAATTATTTTGAAGGAGTTCCAGCAATTCAGGCGGGATCCAAAAATGTTCGGTATCATTCTTGTCGCACCTGTAATGCAGTTGATTTTTCTCGGATATGCTGCGACTCTCGACATAAAGAGCGTAAAAACCATAGTTTATGATACCGACAGATCGGAAATGAGCAGAAAACTGGTGAGGGAATTTGAAGGCAGCACCTATTTTATTGTGAACGACTACCTCTACAACTACGATGCTGTTTACAAAAAGATGGATGAGGGGAATACAATTGCTGCGATTATCATACCAAAAGACTTCGAAAAAGATATCAACCGGGGTGAGTCGGCTACAATCCAGGCAATTTTTAACGGAAGTGACGGAAACACAGCATCAATCGCTGCAGGGTATGTATCCAAAGTCATTGGAAAGTTTGCGGGAAATGTAGCCGGCGACAAGCTCAAACTTCGGGGTATCACCAGACTCCCCTCGGGTGAAGTCACCTCGCAATACAGGATCTGGTATAATCCCGCTGTGGAGTCGAGATACTTTATGGTGCCATCCATCGTAGGGCTACTTCTCAGTCTGATAACTCTTTTGTTAACCTCTCTTGCCATAGTAAAGGAAAAAGAAATTGGCACCCTTGAACAGTTGATTGTTACACCGATCAAGTCATGGCAGCTCATCGCAGGGAAACTGATTCCATTTGTTATGCTTGGATTTGTAACAGTTGTTCTGGTGCTAACTGCAATGAGGGTAATATTCGGAATAGAGGTTAAGGGGGATGTGGTATTTCTTTTCTTCTCGGCATTTATCTACATTCTCTCAACTCTGGGTCTCGGATTGCTCGTATCAACATTCAGCAAAACCCAACAACAGGCAATGATGGTTGCCACATTTGGTGTAATGATGCCTCTAATTTTCCTCTCGGGTTTTTCCTTCCCGGTAGAAAACATGCCCGACATTTTTCAAAAAATCAGCATAATAATTCCGCTAAAATACTTCATCCTGATCATTCGCGGTGTTATACTGAAAGGCTCCGGTTTCGCCGAACACTGGCAGGATGTCCTCGCAATGTTCATCATCGGAACCGTAATCCTTGGAATCAGCATCCTAAGGTTTAAGAAGAGAATTTCTTAATTATGAGTTATGAATTATTAGTTATTAGTTTAACTCATAATTCATAAGTAATAACTCATAATTACTTGATTCGGTATCCAAACTTTGTGACATACCTGGAGTCAAACTCTTCCTGGTAGGTGGAGGTGAAATAGGTACCAAAGAGACCGTAGCCACCGGAGATGTTGGTGAAGACCTGCTCATCAAGGCGGAGGCTGAAGTTGTCGAGGAATCCGTTTACGCTCGAGTAGTAAAATGAAAGAGGCGCATCGTATTCGGTTGATTCGAAAATAACATGAAGCGCCCGGAATTGTGATTTATCCTCTACACCCTCGGAGATTTTGTTCATTGCCCAGTCGAAGGAGGTAAGTTCATAGGAGGCTTCCTCATCTCTATTAGCAACGGGATATATTGGCGTTTCGACGCCGTTTCTGTTAATCACTCTAAGCGGCACTTCAATTGTGCCAGGCACTTCCCTGTTATTTACCAATTTCGAGTAATAAATCTTCATCTTTGGAAATGTAAGGTTCAACTCCTGCGAAGTCCAGTAGAAGGTCCAGTTTTTGCCGTACTTAAATGGATCGACATCAGTTGTAAATCCACGCGGAAATGGAATGGAGTTTTCGTAGTTAAGATACTGTGGTACTTTCGTTCCTGAAGTCAGCACTTTACCGTTTTGCAGCCTTGCAGTGATCGTTATCGTATCATTTGCATAGAGTGGAATTGCCTTCCCGAAATAAAATTTCTGCGGGCCCTTATATCTGGATGAATCTTTCCGGGCTACCATGGAATCTTTTAGTATGTAAGTATCCCCTCGAAATCTAATTTCTACCCGGGCACCGGCAATCTCGGGATCCTCTGTGTTCAGAAGCGGATCGGTACCGGGGGCATCATAAACTTTTGCCAGGATTACTTTCGGGACAACGAACTTGCCGATCTCCTGTCCTGGAGTAATTGAGTAGAGGACATAGCCCTCCTTAAATTCAGATCTGGGAGAGAAACTTTCTTCACACCCTGTCATCAACAGAGAGATGAAGAGAATACTTATTGTTGAAAGAATCTTTTTCATGCTAAAACTCAGCTTTCACGAAAATTGCAGGGAGAATCGGGAGTTGATCAATTCTCTTTCCGGTTTTTTTATCAAAATAGTAGATGTTGGCGCGGTTGTAGGCATTTATTACACTCGCACCAATTGTAAAGTCTGCGAAGGAAGTCGAAAACTTTTTGGTGACCGAAATGTCAAGTCTGTGATACCATGGCAATCTTCCCGAATTCTTGGTATCATAGATAAACTGTGGTTCGTAGTTGTTGAAAATATCTATCGGTGTTGTACCATCAAGGAGGAGTTTGTTGAAAAATCCCGAAATCGGTGTAAACGGCATTCCTGATGAAAGCACCCAGTTTGCGGTGAACTGCCAGCTGTCACCCGGATTGATACCTGCAAGAATACTCAATGAATGCCTGACATCATACCTTGGCGGATAAGTAAGGTCTTTTGCCTTTTTCTCAGCCCAGCCGAGTGCATACGAGGCTCTTGCATAAAAAATGCTTCCGTCAAATTTAAGTGACGACTCAATACCGTAAGAGACTCCCTCAATATTCTTGAAGTCGAACTGTATCGAAGTAAATTTCTTTTCATTCACTTCCATCAGATTCGACATCACTTTGTAGTAAGCCTCCACTTCAAGAAGGAATTTATCTGTAAAGTAGGAAGTGAAGCCCGCAATAAAGTGTGTTGCCTCGGCTGCAGTTATGTTATCAGGAATGATTACCCATGGTTCAAACACCGAAATCAGTTCATCCTCATTAGCAAGAGAAACCATCTCCTGTGAGTATCTGCCGAATGCAAATTTAAAGATCATCAAACGGTTGAGGAGGTATGTCAGGCTGATTCTTGGTTCAAAAAGAAATGGTCTTTTTTCTGACATCGAAATAAAATTGAATCGCATTCCAAGATCGAGTCCGACATCATCCCAACGGAAAAACCGGTAGTTGAAGTAACCGGCAAGAGCATTTTTTGTGTTCTTAAAGTCAATTTCCCGCTCCAACTGATTCACCTGTTTCAAAGAAGTGGAAATATTTTTATTCTGAAGACCAAAAAGGAGCTGATCTTTGCTGTCATAAATGTATGCAAAATCGGCATTTATCGTGAAATCAGTTACATTGTTCTCACGGGGCTTCGAACCGCTGAAGTTTGGCTCCACTTTAGCCATGTAATGCGAAAATGAGAAAATAACATCGGAGACCAGTGGTGAACCATCCCAAATCTTGCTCCACTTTAGTCCACCAATATTGTTTCTGATGTGATAATCTTCAAGTAAAGGGTCGCTGTTAATAACCTGGTCGCTGCTAAGAAAGAGGTTCGCACTGAATTTACTGTTGGGATCAATATAAGCAGGTGAGTAATTCACTTTTAGCGAAAGATCGTAAAAATCGAAGGGTGTCTCTTTGTTGTTCAAGTATTTTTTCAGAATCCCCGACCAGTAACTTTTTCGTCCTGTTAACAGGAATGAACCATCTGGGATGGGTCCCTCGGCTGCTACTTTTCCGGAGAGCAATCCAGCCTGAATTGTCCCTTGATAAAAATTCTTGTTCCCGTCACGGGTAATGATATTTAAAATTGAGGAGAGCCTGTCCCCCATCGCGGGAGTAAAGCCACCTTTATAAAATTCGAGTGATGAAATAATTTCAGGGTCAATTACCGAGAAGATTCCAAGAGCATGAAAGGGGTTATAAACAGTTGCACCGTTAAGAAGCACAAGATTTTGGTCGCTGCCACCACCTCTTACATAATATTTCGCGGTTGCATCTCCGGTAGTATTCACCCCCGGGTTGTTCTGAATAACACGAAAGATATCCGCTTCAGCTCCGACGGGTTGAAGTTCTATATCCTTGATTGATATTTTCTCAAGTCCCAAATCAGTTTCATTTTCACGGGCATTTCTCTCCCCGACTATCGTAACTTCATTGATATTCACTGAAGAACGGGAGAGTTTCAGGTTAAGTTCGTTGATTACACCCGATTTTATATCGATTTCCACCTCTTTTTTGATGTATCCGATATAAGAGAAAAGTACTGTTCGCTTCCCTGCAGGTACAGACGGAATGAAATAGTAACCCGAACTGTTGGTTGAGGCACCAAGTTTAGTGGTCTTTATCGTAACATTTGCATACGGAATAATCTCACCGCTTAATGAGTCGGTAACAATTCCCCGAAGACTTCCCTGAGACTGAGCAGGTACCTGCAGCAAAAACAAAAGCGTAATTAACATTAAAAATAATGTGTAATTTCTTCCTGTTTTTTGTCTGGTTGATTTATTTGGCGAGGTTGATTTATTGATTGAGGCAGTAAGAGCAGGAATTGAAGGCATGAAATAATTTCTTTAATAATTTACACAAGTTTGAAATCATAACTTCAAACTTCGCAGATAGCGTTAACAAAAAATAAATAATTAATATCCTTAATTTAGCGATAATTTCTGATTCAGACGGTTCTTTTCAATGTCAGCCAATTACAGGGAAACACAGAACAGAAGGCATTCTTAAAATTCTTACCCATCATGCGCATCGTGTTCAAAAAAAAAAGGCTGCCCCTTTCGAGACAGCCTTAAAAACAGTTCAGATGATAGTGATCAGGAAATTAATACCTAATACCTAATACCTGATTTTATTTCATAAGAAGCATCTTGTTTGTAAGTCTTACATTGTTTGAAACAACTTCATAGATGTAAGTACCGGAAGCAAGTTTCGATGCATCAAATGAGTAAGCATACATACCTGAATTCAGGTTTTCGCTGACCAATGTTGCAACTTCTTTACCAAGGATATCATAAACTTTCAAGGTTGTGAAACCTGCACTCTTCAATGAGAATCTGATCTCTGTTGAAGGGTTGAAAGGGTTAGGATAGTTCTGGAAAAGTTTGAAATCTTCAACATTCATGCCAAGGTCTTTAATGCTGGATGGATTCGGGTTAATGAATCTCTCGATTGGTGGATAGTTAGCTGAACCAAAGCATGTTACATAAGCAGTGTCACCTGAAGCTGTGAAACTGATACCGCGTGGTCTTGAGTCAGTTGCGCCTGGATACATGTTCCATAACAAGCTGTCTTTGATTTCGCCGGAAACAGGATCGTAAGCATACCAGGCTCTGTTTGCCCAGAAAGTGGTGGCACCCGGATATCTGTTTGGTAAATCATTGTTTGAACCTGAAGAAGCCCAAAGAAGATTGTATTTTCTGTTCCAACCAAATGATTCAGAATCAAAACCTTTGAGGATGGTATCTGTTACTGTGAATGGTGAAAATTCATCAGGTCTGGTATATTTGAGGATTGCATGATTTGTGTAACCAGCCCAGTAAATTGTGTTTCCATCTGCGCCAACTTCGAATGATCTTGAGAAACCAACTGATGAATCAACTGCGTTTCCGAGGAAGTTGAAGGAAGGATCCCAAATTTTAATCGGGTTTCCGGGAGCAACATTAGCCGTGAAGAAATTTCCATTGCCGTCTACAGCGTTTGCAACACCCGATGCTCCAATGGTATTTCTAAGTTTACCTTTGGAAAGACCTGTTTTGTAGTCAATCTTATGGGTAAAATCAAAGAATGTGGCAAGGATATCACCATCAGGATGAGCTTTCAGACCACGGCCTGTGTTTGCCACGAGTGAGTCAGGGCTGACGCCTGGACCTACGAATACTTTAATTGGTGAGAATGAAGCCTGTGTTCCATCCGGGTTGAAGCAAAACAGAGCGCCGCATTTAACCCATGCGTTACCGTTCCAAATTGAGTCAGCGTTTGAAGCATAAGGGGCAAACCATATTCTTCCGTAAGGGTCAACAGCTACACCGTGACCACCGGTCGAAAAACGGTAATGGGTTGTATCCGGGAAATATCCGTTAAAGGTCCAACCTTGAGCGAATGCTCCCGCTGTCAGCAACATGAATAAAAGAAGTGCAGACAATTTTTTCATTTTGTATCTCCTAAATGAGTTGATGTTGAGTTGTTAAAATAAGCATTTAACATTAAAAATCTAATTAATTATTTTCTACCGGAATAAGCAGCACCCTGAACACCCATAAGAACTTTTACAATGGTTTGGTCATTGGCTTTACCGGAGACCAGACCCGAAGATCTTGTGTAGTATAGGTTTGTACCATTATCCCATGTAAGATACATTGCGTTTAATGGAAGAAATACACCCGGATAATGAACTGATACACTTCCTGCAGGAGTAACTTTCAAAATCGGTTCAGTATTGTTTGTCGCCAGGAAAATATTACCGGTAACATCCATTGTAAACTGATTGATATAAACATTATAACCAACAGCAGTACCAAGATTAACAACCGTCTGAGGGTTGGCTCCGTCAATATCACCGTTTGCATCCATTGGGAATTTGTAAAGGATCGAGGATGAGTCTTTCTTTACGGCAACATATACAGCATTGTTATAAACTCTGATTGCTGTTGCGTTGGCTGCAAATGCATAAGATTTCAGAACCTTTGTGGGGCTTACCCTGAAAAGTGATGCGTTGTCGCCACATGCCCAGATATTTCCCGCATCATCGAAATCGATGTCAATGATTTTTACTGTAGCCGGTGTGATAGCAAACCATGAGGCTATCGCAGCACCTTCAGTCATTCTGAAAATGGCTCTGAGTGAATTTCTTACACCATAAAGTGCACCGTCGGGTCCGATCTTTAGACTGGTGAAGACATAACCGCCACCAATTGATGGGGTAAAGTTAGTCTTGACACCGGCAGGTGTAACCTTAACAATGTTATTTGTTACGCCGCTTGAGAGAAGCGAAAAATACATGTTTCCGTTTTTATCGAATTCGATAGCCGATGGCTGCTCGAAACTCTGAAATACCAATGGAAACTGGGCTGCCTGAATCAGTTTTACAACAACCGTGTTGCTGAAAGCCAAAGCACCTTTTACTCTTACCTTTACCAGAGCATTCTGACCGGCTTCAGTAACAACTCCGGCTCTAACCTTGAGCTCAGTAGCAGTTGCAGAGAGAATGGTTCCGGTACCGGTGTTGAAATAAACTGTGTTTTCTTCAGGAACCGTTGAGAAATTTGATCCATTGATCGTTATTTCAGTGATACCACTGTAACCGCTGTCCGGGGTGACCGTCGAGATGACGGGATCAGGTTTAACGGCAACATTAGGATCAAACAGAGTGGTAGTCTTATCGTTTCCACACCCGGAGAAGAGTATCATAGCAGATATCAGAATATATGCCGGGAGCAGAACTGTTTTAATTTTATTCATCAAAATTGCTTTCATTTTTTTAACCCGTCTGATAGTTAATACTCAAATCTGACTGTGAAATTGTGAACCGAGCTAAATACTCCAAATGGGGTATAAGCATAGTCAACCGCCATTCTGATCCCTTCCAGTTCAGGTCTAAGACCAAAGCCGAGGCTGTATTTTTTCTCGTCATTAGGGAATGAGACACCTCCGCGGAGGTAAACCCATTTCATAAAGCTGTATTCACCACCGATGTATAACTGTTCAGGATAATCTCTCGGGTGGGAAACATCCACAGCCAGCAGGAATGAATGCTGTTTCGCCAGTTCGGGGAAAAGATCGATCATGTTCATTGCAACACCAATTTTGAAGTTGAGTGGCAACTGAAAACCGTCTTCCTTGTATTTGATCTCGGTCGAGAAATTCCTGACACTCATACCAAAATTAAGGCTTTTGAACCCTGTTTTGTAGAAAATACCAAAATCGAATGCCAATGTCGAAAGAGAATTCTCTTCGGTAACCATCTGACCGGTATTGTCGAAAGTAATAGGGCTGACACCAAGATTCTGGCGGACATATTTAACCTGACCACCGACACTGAATTTTTCAGAAAGGGCATTGGCGTATCCAACACCTATCGAAATGGCTGTCGGGCTGAATGTACCGACATCTCTGTAACCTCTTTCAGTGCTTCCATCGACTACTGTCATAAGCAGATCGCCGTAATTAACAGCCATTACAGTAGCACCAAATTTTCCCCATGCCGGATCACTTGGTTGAAATGAAAAGCTTGAATAAACATAATTGATGTCGGCGATCCACTTGTTAACGCCGGCTGATACATCCATTTTACTGTCACCAAATGCAAGTGAAGCCGGGTTATAAAAGAGGGCTGCTGAATTTGAGGTGATAGCAGTAAATGTTTCTCCCATACCGGTTGCTCTTGCATCGGTTGGAGCAGATAAAAACTTCATTCCAGACTGTGCTAACTTGGTCCGTTGACCAAATGTCTCAGACTGGAGAAAGCATACGGCAGCCAAAATAATAGCCGTAAATAATAGATACTTTTTCATATTCTTTTCCGTCCCGGTTAAGTTAGCGAATGATAACAAATTTAACGGTGTGTTTTTCACCCGTCTTACTGTCTGTAATAACACCAATGTAGACACCGCTGACCACAATCTGACCTGCTGATGTAACCTGATTCCAGAATTCATCGCCTGATCCGTCACTGTGTTCGATAGTCTTGATGAGTTCACCCATCTCGGTGTAGATTTTTATTGTACATTCGCCGGGGATGTCATAAAAAGCTATTCTGTCGCCTGCTGCCCCGCCCGGGAATCTTACTTTATCAGGGATTGAACTTGAGTTGTAAGGATTTGGTACCACTCTGATCTCACTAAGGGCGTTACCGGCTTTTCTTTTCAATCTTGCAGGATCGTATGATTGTGAATAGTAGCGGGAGCTTTTCGAACCGTCATTACCTACACATGTAAGGTAATAGTAGTAATCGAAACCTCTTGAAAGCGAAGTATCGTTAAATGAAGTGGTTCCGGAAGGAAGCGTTTTAATAAGATGATATGTCGAATCAACATTTGCTGATGCTCTCCATACTTCAAAACCTGCAGGATTTTCACCGTCAAACAGTGTCCATGTAAGTGTAATTCTGTCACCACCCGATTTTATATCAAAAATCTTTGGGGGTTTTGGCGGATTCGGTACCGTTGCCCAGTTGGTTGCAAAAGCATCAGATATCTTTTTGAAAGTTGCCATCAGGGAATCTTTTCCCTTCATAACTTCCTGATTTTTCTGAAGCGCTGTAATCTGTCCGTTTTTGAATCTCTTGCCAACTTCGAGTCCGGCATCATATCCCATACCTGCTGAAGCTTCAGCCCAGACTATTGTAACAGAGTCACCAGGGGCGAGTGTGTAAGGACCGTAACCGTTGTTTGCAGAGTTACCGCCTGTTCCAGTACCGTAAGGTGGAGCAGTCTGAGCAGCATAATTTCCATCAGGCTGTACAAACTTGGCGTGTCTTGGTGATTTATGACCGGCAGACATGAGAGTATATTCACCCTGCATTCTGTTCACATTAAATGCATTGTTTCCGGCGAGAAATTCATTTCTGTCAGAATCTTCCCAGCTAGTTGTAGATGGCTGGGTTTTATCATCGGTTTTGTCTGTAGCAGATTTGTCAGCATGAAGAGTTATGTTTCCAACGAACTGCCATGCAGCAAGTCTTCCGACTGTATCACCTTTATCAAGATAACGGGCTGCGTTCGAGTTGATCTGCCAGATTGGACCACCGATATTATCGTATGGTGCTTCTTTTCCGGGGTGATATCCATGCCATGCGAACTGACATCTGAAAGCCTCACTTGGAGGATCGACTTCCACACCGTCACCTCTTGAATCAACCATTGTATTGATACCCCATCCTGCGGAGTTACCGATTACATAGCGTGCTTGCTTGTTGATAGAGTATCTGTAATTGAAGAAGAAATATACGCCTGTCAGAGTAGTGTTTGGCAACTCGATGGTTGTTGGATCTGCATCTGTGTTACCTGTATTCTTGTAGGTGTACTCATTTACGATGAAGTTATCATAACCGGGTGCACTGAACTGATAGATTCTTCTCTTCATCGTGATACCCAACTGGGTATGTACGATATTTTCAAGCATCCTGTCAGCCTTCAATGTAGGGTCAACCCTGTCGATGGAAACATCTTTCTCATACGACTGATTTCCGTCGACATTGACAATCGGGGCTTCAAATTTTGAGATCAACTCAAATTTTTCAGGAAATGCTGCCCAGAATTGCGGGTTTCTTGGTCCGATTGCCACGACTTTCACAGGATAAAAATTACCTTTTTCATCTGTAAAGTTGGCAGCACCGATCCAGTGACCTTTCATCGCTATCATATCCTGATAACGATAAATTGCAGGATATGCGAGACCTTCCTGCTGGGTTTTCACAAAGCCCTGCTCTTCAAGCTCACTGCCTATCTCTGAATACCAGCTATGCAAAGAGCCAACCGACATCCACTTGTTTTTAAACTGTGCATTTGCATCGAAAGTGGCAACCACCAGCAGAAGCAAAAGAACAGACCAAAATTTAATCATAAATTCTTTTTTCATTTTTTCCTCGGATTTAATTTCCATTCCATGTTCACTGATAATTACTTTATTTCAATCATGAGTCTCAGACCCCAGTAAATTGCTCTGGGATTTAAGAACGCTGTGTATGCGAGGTTTGGCATATCGATATATGATTTATTTTTACGCCATTCTTCTTTTTGTGACTCACTTGCATTATCATCCCAAGGAATGTACTCACCTGTTCTGACATCACCCGGCTTGTCTTCGCCGATAATGTTTTTGTAACCAAAAGCACTGAACTCTGATGGCAGATGAAGCGATTGCATGTAGGCATCATAATCTTTTGCATCAACAAAACCGGCTCTGTAATCAAGATACTTGATGTTGAAAAGGTTTGAAATGTCTGCAAAAAATTCGATTGCTGCAGGTCCGACTTTGAAAGTCTTCGAAATTCTCATGTCGAAGTTATAAAAATCTTTCCATTGAATATTGTTTGTGAATCCGGGGCGTGTTCCGCCGGGTCCTGTCCAACTGAAATAGGTTCCTGATGACCATGTAGCCAAAAGGTTGATTCTGATATCTTCGAGAAGATAAACGCCGCCAATTTCAGGACCAAAATTCATTGGTGTGAAAATGTCGATATTTGCTCTGCCGTAAGGCTGTGGAACAGGTTTTGACTGCTCAAAGAGAGCTGTGTTTCTTTCGGATTCTCTCTGAAGTGCAGGGTTCTCATAGTAGGTAGGCAAACCGAAGAAACCTGCGGTTGAAACCATATAGGTGTAGTTAACAAATCCTGTAATCCACTCACCTCTGTTTTTGGTAAGTGTTATTTCAAAACCGCGAATGTCACGGTATCTGTTTGGTTCAGGAACACTGTAGGAAACCGAATTGTCACGGCTGACATAACCGACAAGGCGGGTTTCATCAGTAACATCTTTGTAGTAACCTGCAACTCTTAAGAGGAACATGTCAAACAGATTGTGCTCGTAACCCAATTCGTATGCGACTGTTTTAGGCAGCGGGTTGTTCGGGTTTGCAAGTCTTGATATTGCATTATTCGACTGATTTCTTCTAAGGAGGAAGAGATCTTCCGGAGCCGGCATCGATCTGAAATGACCATAGTTGAAGAAGAGTTTGCTGTTAACCGTAATCGGGAAAGCAACACCAAGTCTAGGACTAAGGCTGATAACTTTTTCAGTTGATTCTTTCTGAAGAAGTTCATCTATTTTCAATGAGTAGGCACCCGAGAATGCTTTGTTGTAAGGATCATAGAGATACCACTGGCCGCCCGCGTGTGAATAATCCAAACGGAGACCGATATTGGCAATCATTCCCTCAAACTCGAGTTTTGTCTGACCATAAATTGCCCCTCTTACAGGGTAGGTCTGCCATACTGAACGGGAGTTGCTGGTAGGAAGTGAAGGCTCAATAAGAGCGTAGTTAACATTGTTGTCGGTGTAGATAAATTCGACACCGGCTTTTATCTGCATAATCTTGTTAAGCTGACTTGAATAGTCAAATCTTGAACTCCAGGTATAAACTTTCGAACTGTCTCTTGAGTTTGAGTATCCAAGTCCCATGTTCATCGAGCTTCCGATACCCGAGCTGAAACCGGAGAATGCACCGTATGGTGATTCATCATAGTAATTGTTACCGATTTTAACCACTTTGCCTGTGTTTCTTGCACTGGCAGGATTGGTGCTGTATTCTGAACCAACGACATTCAACTGAATTTCGTAGAAAGTTGTTGGAGAAAGGACATGAACAAATTTTGCACCGAGCATTTTTCTGTCAACTTTGGTTGGTGCCCAGTAATCTGTTGCAAATGCTCTCGCATCAAGGTAACTTGCGCCTGCCCTGATGTCCATTTCAGAAACAATTGAATAAGCAGAACGGAAGATTCCGGGACCACCGCTTCTTGAGCTGCTGGTACCGGTCTGTAAACCAAGTAATCCTTCGATTGTGAATTTCATTCCCTGAGCAATGTCAGAAGTGATTTTCACATGGGTGCTCCAGTCATGGTAGGAACTGGTTGACAAAGGAATTACATACATTTCTCTTGTGGTTCTGTATGATGCGAGGAATCTGAGATCGCCAAGCATGCTGCTGACAACAGGAACCGGTCCGCTGATACTGAAATCCATATCATAATCGGGCTGGGTTATGCCCATCGGTTTTCTGTGTTGCCAGAGGAAAAGTTGTTGTGCTGCTTCAGGAGTAAGATCGTTCGAAGGATCGTCATCAGAAAGGAGTTCCTGTGAAACTTTGTCCCATCCTCTGAATTCCTGATACTGTGCCTGCGTATATGCATCCCATGCACCATTTTTTGTACCCGTGAAGGCTACTGTAGGATCAACATAGGGACGAATAAAATAGGTATTGAAATCGTTGGGCTGGTCACCCCAGTTTTTTGCACCGGGTGCTCTGTATCTTCCGAGGAATGCAACATTATATTTGTCGCGTTTACCTTCGGTTGTAACCACATTCACGAGACCGGAACGGATATTACCATATTCGGCATTGAAACCGCCGGTTTGAATCTGAATTTCTTCAACAGAAGTAAAACTAATTCCCGTATATGAAGAGTTATCTCTTTCATCTCTAAAAGTAATACCGTTTATCATGAAAGCTGTCTGGTCGGAGCCGCCACCTCTGATAGTGAGGCCTTGAACACCGGCTTGTAAGCCGATAACACTCGCCACACTCACTACAGGCAAACTTGCCACATCCTCCATTGAAATATTGACAACACTGGAGGAGACATCTTTTTCTATAACGGGTTGAGTTGCCGTTATTATTACTTCCTGGGTTGTAATTGATTCATCAGACAGAAAAAAATCGATAGTTGTCGTCTGGTTGATGTTTATTTTTACCTCTTGCACTGATTGTGAGGCGTAACCGATCATGGATGCTCTGATTGTAAATGCTCCCGGAGGGACATTAAGTATCGTGTAGTATCCTTCGGCATCGGATTTGGCACCCAGTTTGGTACCTTCGATCACTATGGTCGACCCGATTAGTGTCTCGCCCGTTTTCTTGTCCTTCACTACACCGGTAATTTTACCTGTCTGTGAGAAGACCGGAATACTGAAGAGGAGAAAGGCAATACATAAAATAGTATGCTTAAAGCGCATATTTCTGACTCCTGTGTGTATCTTTAACAAAATGTATAAGCAACACCGCTTTTTTGTTTAATGATTGATCTGTAAAATCTGTTGATTGTGTGCAAAATTAACAATTTTAATAATAATAATCAGATTTCCCCGTATGTGTGGAAATCATTCTACCAAAATTAAAGAAAATTTTCGATATAGGGAAAATTTTGGCAAAAATTATAAAAATATTTCTACTTCCTGTTTAATTCCTCCTCCAAAAAGAGTTCTATCGATTTAAAAAGGTGCGACGAAGTCCCCTTTCCTTCTGAAATTCCGTGTGATCTGTTTGGATACGGCATATATCTGAATTGCTTCCCGGCTGCCACAAGTTTATTAACAAGATATTCCGCATTCTGGAAATGGACATTATCGTCACCGGTACCATGAATCAGGAACAGCCTTCCCTCAAGATTGCCTGCAAAAGTAACGGGTGAACACTCTTTATATGCATCGGGGCTTGTCTGAGGCAATCCCATGTATCGTTCTTCATAGATAGTGTCATAAAATCTCAGGTCTGTAACGGGTGCGACAGAGACACCGAAATGATACATTTTCGGATATCTGAAAAGCATGTTTAAGGTCATGGATCCACCACCGCTCCAGCCCCATATCCCGACTTTTGTAGCGTCCATATAAGGGCGTTCTGTCAGGAGTGTCGTTAATGCGCCTGCCTGATCTTCGGAAGAAATCACACCTATCTTTTGATAAATTGATTTTCTCCACTCCCTCCCTTTTGGTGCAGGTGTCCCTCTCCCGTCAACACTCATCACAATAAATCCTTTGTCTGCGAGTGCCTTGTGAAACAATCCCATAAATCCGTCATAGCTGTCGTTTACAGTAGTGCTGGCGGGTTCGTTATACACATAAAAGAGAACCGGATATTTTTTTGAAGGATCGAAATTGTAAGGTTTTGTGCACCATCCGTCAACTGAAACACCACCCGGTGTTTTGACGGTGAAAAGTTCATAGTTATAACCTGCTTCTTTCAATTTTTCAACAAGTTTTTCGTTGGTTGTCTCCTTGCGGATCATCTTGTGATCCGGAAGTGAAATAAGGCTTACTTTTGAGGGGGTATTGATATTGTCATAAGTATGATAGGCAAACTTGCCGTCGGCAGATATGCTGTATTCATTCGAACCGGCAAATTCAGAGGGAGTAATCCTTCGGGGAGCCTCATTTTTACCTGTTTCCACCATATAAAGATACTTTTGGGTAGCCTTCTCAGGTGAAGCATAAAAATAAACTGCCCCCGTTTCGGGAACAAACCTTACAATTTTAATTACATCATATTTCTTGTTGATCAGATTTTTAACAGATGCGTCCTTCAAGGAAATGAGGTACAACTGATTAAAGCCTTCTTTGTCTGAAACCCAAAAAAGATCCTGATCATTGTTTATAAATTTCCAGTCATCCACCACTTCTATCCAGGCGTTCTGCTCTTCATTATACAATTTTTGAACGGTACCCGTCCGGGGGTCTGCAAGATAAACGGTCATGTTATTCTGGAGTCTGTTCAGGTGCTGAAAAGCGAGCTTGCCGGTCTTCCCTGCCCATTCCATCCTGGGTATATAGTTATTCCGGGGGTCGTCTCCGACATTCATCCAAACAATGTTGCCTGAAGAGATATCTACTGTTCCTACCTTGCATCCGCTGTTGGTTTCACCGGCTTTTGGATATTGAACAGGAATCGTGTAAGAATAGAGGGAATCAGTATTATTAATCATTAAAAAATCTCTGACACCATTCGCGTCGAGCTGCCAGAAAGCGATCATTTTACCATCCGGACTCCATCTGAAACCGTCACGGATGCCGAATTCCTCTTCGTACACCCAGTCGAAAGTGCCGTTGATTATAGTTCTGCTGCCATCTTTTGTAAGAGCTTTTATCTCACCGGTTGTCAGATTTTCGAGGTACAGGTTGTTTTCTCTCACATAAGCCACGAAATTTTCAGTAGGATCCAGTTTTGCGAATTGAAGTGTAGAAGGTTTGGCATCACTTCCGCCGAGTTTTCGAAGTTTCTTTGTCTCTGTGTTATAAATCCAGTAATCCCCTCTCGAATTAACACGCCAGACTCTTTTGGTGTTTGTGTAGATCAAAATCCACTTCCCCGACGGAGAGAGTTTGTAGTCATTCAGGTTCAAAGGTGCTGACTTCCCTTCCGGTATCAGGTCTTTGGTGGAAACGACAAGAGTTTTATCCCCTGTTGTTACATCAATTTTGAAAATCTGAGAACCATCATCACCATCCTCAATTTTATAATATGTGTGCCCGCTCTCTGTCCATTTTACAGGGGCAAAATATTCTCCACTGAATTCCCCCTTGAATACCTGATCGATGGTAATCTTCTTTTGAGGAATTGCGACAAAAGAGAAGAAAATGACAAAAAAGAGAAGTTTTCGGTTTAAGTACATTTGATCTGCCTGATTAATTGTTAAACACCTTTGTAATCTTTTATTTGCTGCATCGAATAGAGAGGTAACAGATCCAGGTCGGCATCCTTAAGATTCGAAAAAGCTTTTTCCTCTCTTACAATAACGCAGAGCACTGAATCGACAATCGCTCCGAGATCCCGAAGATCTTTCGCGCTAAGAATAATCTGCCCTCCCGTTGTAACTACATCCTCGATTATGCACACTTTTTTGCCGGAAAAATCGAGTCCTTCAGCCACTTTGCAGGTGCCGTACTTTTTCGCTTCCTTCCTGACAAAAACGGAAGGAATTCCCGTTTTAAGTGACAAAACTGTTGAGAGAGGTATCCCCCCCATTTCAAGTCCCGCCAGCACTTCGGTTCCTTCCGGAATCAAGGGAACCATCTTTTCGCCGATCTCCTGAAGCAGTAGCGGATCTGATTCAAATCTGTATTTGTCAAAGTATTCATTGGAGATTTTGCCCGATCTAAGCAGGAACTCCCCTGTCAGATGAGCTGTGTCAAAGATTTTTATTGCCAGTTCTTTTTCTGTCATGTTATTTCTTTTTGTGATCTGAAATTTTTCATATATAAACCTGTTTCTGCTTCTTTATGGTACCGGATCAAATCCACTCCCTCCCCACGGGTTACACCTCAAAATTCGCCAGATACCAAGATAAAGCCCTTTAAAAGGTCCGTGCTTTTTCAAAGCCTCAATCATATAATTGGAACATGTAGGTGTGAATCTGCAACTTGGGGGAAATAGAGGTGAGATCAATAACTGATAGATTTTTACGAAAGCGATCAGTACTGAAGAAATTATATTAACCAGGAATTTCAGGAGTTTCATTTTGGTACGATCCGGTGCGGAATAAATTTCTTTTGAGACTTAATTTACAAAGTTTTCCACAGATATTAAAATGAACTATGAGGGCTGAAGGATGAATGGCGAAGGATGATGGCTGAAGGATGATGGTTGAATGGCGAAGGATGAATCACGAAGGATGATGGTTTCAGCCCTCAGCCTTCAGTTTTCAGCCCTCTAAAATTCAGCCTTCAATTTTCTTTCCCTCACATCAATTCCCCAGTAGAGTTTATTGCGGAGAACATTAAAATAGCTGGAATCTTTGCCGCGAATAAGTTTAAGCGGGTTTTTCCCTTTTGAAATGTCGATACTAAAAGGTGATGATATTTCGTTCACTCTCTGACCGTCACAGTTTATCGAAAATTTAACGGGATGATTATTTATTTCAACTGTAATCACCATATCGGCAGGCAGAACGAGTGGCCGCATCGTCAGACTGTGAGGACATATCGGACTAATCACTATGACATCAGCACGCGGGTTTACTATCGGACCTCCGGCAGAGAGTGAATATCCGGTTGAGCCGGTAGGGGTGGCAATAATCAATCCGTCTGCCGAGAAAATTGAAACCAGTTCCTTGTTGGCGAATAGGGAGATTTCCATCATCTTGGGCCAGCCACCCTTCTCGATGACGATGTCGTTTATCGCCAGAATATTGGAATCGGAGAGACTTTTACTGTTACCCTTTAGTACAATTCTTTCCTCGAGGAAATAATTCCCTGATTTGATATCTCGAAATGACTCATTCAATGTTTCTTTGTGAATTTCGGTGAGAAAACCCAGTTTTCCAAAATTTACTCCTGCAATCGGTTTCCCGCTCTCCAGAGTAATCGAAGCGGTGTTCAGAAGGGTGCCGTCTCCACCAAGGGAAATTATAATATCAGACGCATCAATGAGTTCGGTATCAGGAAGAAAATTATAGTCTGTTTTCATCGTCTCTGTGGAGAGTTCAAAAATCGAATCACTGATAAGACAGGAAAAACCTTCGGAGACAAGGGCGTCAACAACTGTTTTTACGGCAGAGGCTATATTTTCTTTACTTGTGTTGGCTATTATGCCTGCTTTCATTTCTTTCCCACAGTTTTACATATTTGGTAAAAACATAGTTCATTGAATAGAATGAGAGAATAAAACCCTGTGCCCCGTCAAGGAAACCTGATTTCAGGAAATACATTTTCAAAAATACCGACAGCGCCCTAATGTATGCTTCAAAAATCCCCGATTTTTTGTTTTCATCGTAAAGCTGATTTGCTGCAAGCGAGGTGTAGTGGTTAAACTTGTTATAATAGTGCTCGGAAGAGGGATCGGTAAAGTGATCAAGCGGAAATTTCAATTCTCCCGGCTCACCAGTAAACTCAAGCCCTTCATGGACCAGATTGTTATTAAATTTCACCTTTCGTTTGTTAAACAGCCTTGGTACCCTGCCCGGATACCACCCGCAATGCCTTATCCACCTCCCCAGAAACCATGCTTTGCGAGGAACACTGAAAATGTCATGTTGCGGATTACCCGATTTCCACTCGGTGAGTTCTCTTCCAAGTTCGGGTGTAATTGCCTCGTCTGCATCGATCCAGAAGATCCAGTCATTTGATGTTTTTTCAATTCCGTTTTGCTTCGTAAGAGCATATCCTTCCCACTTTATCGGGAAGTATTTAACTCCCGGAAACTGCCTTACGATCTCTTCTGTTCTGTCAGTTGTGGAATTATCTATGAGGACATTAATTTCATCAATAATCCCCAACTGTGAAGTAATACACCTCCCGATATTTGCTTCCTCATTTTTAGCGAGAACGATGGATGAGAGCTTAATCATTAAAAATTCCATCAACAGGGGCATTGCAATAAGGACATCTCCCGCTGACAAGACGGTTCGATATAACGGTATGCCAGTCCCGCTCAATCACTTTGCAATTGCAATTGGGACAATAAGTGGTCTGCCCTTTGCTATCGTGAACATTCCCTGTGTAAACATACTTCAAACCTTCTGCGATTGCGATTTCCCGAGCCATTGAGAGAGTATTGAAAGGGGTTCTCTCTTTATCCCTGAGTTTGAAGTCAGGATGAAAAGCCGTAAAGTGAAGCGGAACCCTGTCGCCGATGTTTCTGTGTATCCACCTCGTCATTTCTTTAATCTCATGTTCTGAATCGTTTTCCCCCGGAATCAGAAGTGTTGTCAACTCCATCCATACATTTGTCTTTTCTTTTATCCAGACTATCGTTTCAAGAACCTCTTTTAGAGATGCCCATGCCAGGTTTTTGTAGAAACTCTCAGTGAATGCCTTCAAATCGATATTTGTGGCAGAGGCATACTCGAACAGTTCATACCTGGCTTGTGGAGTTACATATCCGGCTGTAACGAGAACTGTATGAATGTTTTCTTCTCTTGCTATCTTCGAGATGTCAATTGCGTACTCCGCAAAAATTACAGGATCATTGTAGGTAAAAGCAATCGAGGGAGTGGAGTACTTCTTTGCCAGCGAAACCACATCAGTCGGCAGAGCCATTATGGAGTTGGAATCATCAAGCTTCGCTTTCGAAATCGACCAGTTTTGACAAAATTTACACCCAAGGTTACAACCTGCCGTACCAAACGACAATATGGTGGAACCGGGCAGAAAGTGGTTCAAAGGTTTCTTCTCAACAGGATCGATAGCGAAACCGGTCGGTCTGCCATACCCGATCGAGATGAGCTGATTATCTATATTCTGACGAATATAGCAAAAACCGTGCTGGTCAGGTCCCATTTCGCAAAATCTTGGACAAAGAGTACACTTGATTTTACCAGTGGATGAAACCTCCCACCATTTTGCCGGGTGGAAATTTGTATTTACTGACATATCAGATTACGAAAATCTTCAATTTGTTGGTTCTTCCTTTTTCTGAAATAGGTGCACCTGAAGTGTAAATCACTACATCACCTTTTTTTACATGTCCAATCTTAAGTATTATATCGGTCGCCTCGGAAATCAGCTCTTCTGAATCCCGGTCGAGATCAGGCATGAACATCGAAGAAACACCCCAATAGAGGCACAGATTGTTCATCGTGTCAAACTTGTCCGAGATTGCGATTATTCTTGCATTAGGGCGATATTTTGAAAGTTTCCGTGCTGTCCTTCCATTTTCAGTAAAAACCACAATCGCTGCGGCGTCCACTTCCCTGCTCATCTGTACAATACCTTTGTTAACCGAATCGAAGAGTTTGTCTTCAAAATTTTTCGTCATGTCAAAGTCAATGTGACGGGTCCAATAAGCATGAGCACCTGCACTTCTTACAATCTGATTCATCGTCTCCACCGTTTTCACCGGAAATTTACCGACGGAGGTTTCAGCAGAAAGCATAACAACATCGGTGCCATCCCACACAGCGTTCGCAACATCGGAAGCCTCCGCTCGTGTAGGAATCGGATTGTAAACCATCGATTCGAGCATTTGAGTAGCTGTGATAACAAGTTTACCGGTGGCGTTGCACCTCTTAATTATATTCTTCTGGATCAGAGGAACCTCCTGAGGCTCCAGTTCCACTCCCAGGTCACCTCTCGCTACCATTATGCCATCAGAAACTTTAAGTATTGACTCAAAATTTGAAACAGCCTCTTTCATCTCAATTTTAGAGATTATTGGTGCCGAAAATCCTTTGTCTTTCATCCATTTTCTTAAGTTTGTTATATCATCAGCACTCCTTACGAATGAAAGGGCAACAAAGTCAACACGGTGTTTAATGAAAATATACTCAAGGTTTTTAAGGTCGGTCTCCGTCACAGAGGGGGTAGAGAGTTTCATTCCCGGAAGATTCATCCCCTTTTTAGGTTTCACCGTTCCACCATTGAGTATCTCACAAACAACTGCAGTAGACTCTTTCTCTATCACTCTCAGTTTGATCAATCCGTCATCAATCAGGATTAGATCACCAATCTTGGCATCATTTACGAGCAATTTGTATGATGTTGAGAGAATTTTATCGGTTCCATCCAAATCCTCGATTGTGATTCGAATTGTATCGCCCGTCTTAATCTCAATCTCAGGTACGCTCAGATTACCGATTCGAATTTTAGGACCCTGTAGATCAGCCAGCACTGCCAGTGAAGTGGACTCATTCACGCAGGCTTCATGAATGTTAAAAAAGAGATTGTCAAAAAATTCGTGCGAGCCATGAGAAAAATTTAGCCTCACACCATCCATCCCGGCACGGATCATTTGAGCAATTATGTTTTTGTCCGAGGTAGCTGGTCCCAAGGTACAAAGTATTTTTGTACGGGCAAAAAGAAAGTTAGATCCTTGAAGCATGGTTATTCTCTTCTTTATGGATAATTCTAAATGGTCGACCATTTAGTTTATTAAAATTGTTAAGTGCAAAACTAATAAGCAAACAAATAAAATTTATTCGGCAGTTTTAAGAATTTGTTCTCCCGCCACTGTTTCGGGTTGAGTCGATCTTGGATGTTTATTTAGCTTAAAGGGGTCCTTCGCAAACATATACATCTTTTTGAGATTCTCTGCAGTAATACCATAGATGGTATTCCTGGGAAAATGACCTTCATCGTTTTTCTCTCCTGCTCTTACACCGAGAAGTATCTCCAATGCCTCCGATATATGCGAAACGGGCCATATATGAAACAAACCAGACTTGGCGGCAGCCTGAATTTCCTCATCAAGCATCAAATCATCGATATTTGAAACAGGTATAATCACACCCTGATATTTGGTGAGACCTTTCTCTTTACAGACTTTATAGAAACCTTCTATTTTTTCGTTGACGCCACCTATTGGCTGTACTTCCCCTTTTTGATTAACTGAACCCGTTACAGCAATTGCCTGATTTACCGGCAATTTTGAAATAGCTGAAATTATCACAGCCATTTCGGCAATTGACGCGGAGTCACCATCAATATTTCCATACGATTGTTCAAAAACCACTGTGGCAGAGACCGCAAGAGGAACTATATGCGAGAAAGTTTCCCTCAGAAATCCTGCTATTATGAGTATCGCTTTGTCATGAGTTTTCCCGGACAGTCCCGATTCCTTTTCAACATTTATAATGACTCCGTTTCCGGGTGCAACAGCAGAAGTGATGCGGGCGGGTTTTCCAAACGCAATAATGTCGCTGCCATAAACCGCCAATCCGTTGATCTGACCGACCTTTTTCCCGGCCACATCTATCAGAATTCTGTCCGTGGCTATCATTTCTGTATATTTTTCGTCCCACAGGTCGTGTCTTCCCCGCGCGTTTGCAAATGCCTGACGGACATGCTCAGACCTTACCTTGGAAGAATTGTCTTCCTGTGCCCAAAAAGAAGCTTCACGCACCACATCAGCAAGCATCGAAAAGCGGGATGTAAGTTTATCTTTGGATCCGGCATACCTTGCAGCAATCTCCATCACGGACGCTATAGCGGATTTATGAAATTCCTTCAAATTTTCATCGGAAATTATCTTTTTTATGATGTGCGCATACTGAACCAGTATTTCCTTCGAACGGGTGATTTCGTAGTCGAATTCCGCTTTTACTTTGAAGATTTTCTTAAAATCATCTTCTCTTTCAGCGAGAAGTGAGTAGATATACGAGTTCCCGATCAGGATCACCTTTAAATCAATCGGTATTGATTCCGGTTTCAACGAAGAAGGTGCCATCTGATAGTAGATGTGGTTATCCTGAATGTCCAGCATCATGTAAGTAAGGATTCGCTTAAGTGTTTTCCAGACCCCCGGGGCCTCAAAAAGGTGACTGACTCTCAAAACCAGAAATCCTCCGTTCGCACGAAGCATCGATCCGGCTTTAATGTTCAGAAAGTCGGCATAGAAATTCCCCTTCCTGTCTGAGACTCTCTCAATATTTCCAAAAAGAGTGTTCATGGAAGGTGCGGTTTCGATTATAACAGGACTGTCCTTCATCCCTGCATTATCCAGAAGAATATTGACATCATAAGCACGGAACGGATCGAGTGGAAAGGATTCTGCAATTGCCTCGGGATTTGACATCGCAAGCTTAAACAGTTGAATATTCTCAAGAATGTCCTTCTCGAGGGTGGCAATCCAATCAGCAGTTTTTCCATCCTTGTAATTTTCATTCAGGTAGATAATCGCACCTTTAATTAATGCTTCGGCCTCACCCTTCTCTATGTTACGAATCTCGGTTTGCAAATCCTGCGAAAGCTTCACATGTTTTTTGACGAGAATCATCAAATCCTGCTGCCGGGCAGAATAGGCATCATAAATCTGCTGAGCCTTTTTCTTTGTCAGTTCACCTTTGGAAACAAGCTCCTCAATCGCAGTTATGAGAACCGGTTTTTTATTGATTACAGGCATAATCTCGGGACGAACCCCATCCTCAACCTGAACCTGCCCGAGTGTAAGCCCGTCTTTATTGATCATCTCTTCAAAGCTCGTAATGAGCAATTGCTCCTGTTTCGAGAACTTCTCGATGATGGCATTTTTCTTTGCGTTGAGACTCTCAGATTCCAGCACCTGAGGTATCCTCTCTCTCAGAAGAGAAATCAAGGAATTTACATCATATTTGAATTTGAGGGACATACCCGCAGGGAAGGTAAGAAGTACCGGCTGATCCGGATTTTTGAAGTTGTTCACATAGCAGTAATCGAAAAGTGCCGGATTGTTGTCCGCCAAAATCTCCAACATCTTTTTGACTGTCGAAGCTTTGCCTGTACCCGAAAGGCCGGCAATATAGATGTTATATCCTGAAGCTTTCAATCCCACGCCCAGTCGCAACGCTTTTATTGCTCTGTCCTGGCCGATAATTCCTTCTATTGGTTCTATCTCTTCTGTGGATTCAAAGTTAAATGTCGAAAGGTTACACTTCCACCTGTAAGCAGAGGGTTTAAGTTCGGGGTGCTTTTTAGCCGGAGCTGGTTTCATTATTTTCTCAAAATTTTGGTTATTAAATATAATAATTTTTGGTTGATAAAGTTGGAATATTGAATCATATCTCTTTTTTATGGGTTGATGATATTGGCAGGACTCATTATATTTGTTGCTGGAATTTTAGTTTAGATCGAAGAGTGTCTCTTCCCGGTTTTTCATTAAGTAATGGTTATAATATGTCAAAGTGGACCAAGATATTTGTTTATGCTCTGATCGTACTCGTTGCAGGCGGTCTGGTGATTTATCCGTTGATCAAAAGTGACGGGAAAGATGATGCCGGAAAAGGCAAAACATCGACTAAACAGCAGCAAGGTCCGGCTTTGGTTAAAGCGAGGGTGTTGAAGTATGATTCATTTTCCTCCGAAATTAAAGTTATGGGTAAGGTAATCGCAGACGAATGGGTGGATTTATCACCTGAGGTCTCTGGTAAAATTGTTAAAATAAACTTCAAAGAGGGGGGAAATGTCGCCAAAGGACAACTCCTTATAAAAATAAATGACAATGACCTTCAGGCTCAACTTAAAAAAAACAAAGTGAGACTCGAACTCTCCGCTCAAAAACTCGACAGACAGAAAAAACTTCTTGAAGTTAACGGCACAACTCAGGAAGAATTCGACAATGCCAGATTCGAGTTTGAATCGATCTCTGCTGACATTGACCTGATAGAAGCTCAAATATTAAAAACTGAGATCAGGGCCCCTTTTGCGGGACAAATCGGCTTAAGATACCTCTCGGAAGGTGCCTTCGTAGCACCCGGAACTAAAATCGCAACACTTCAAAGCAGATCAAAACTAAAGATTGACTTTACCATTCCGCAGAATTATTCGATATACTTGAACACCGGGAAAAACATAAGTTTTAGTACAGGAAACGGTGCTGAAGAGATGAGTGCAAACATTTATGCTCTCGAGCCGGGTGTGGATCAGACTACAGCCACACTCAAGGCAAGGGCTTATGTCACCGGAGGTGGAAAGGGCTTAATTCCCGGTAAGGTAGTGGAAGTCAAAGTTAAACTGACGGCACCCGTAAAAACCATCCTCATTCCAACCGAAACCCTTATCCCTGAAATATCAGGTCAGTCCGTGTTCCTTTATAAAAACGGAATGTCTGTCTCCTTCCCGGTAGAAATCGGAGACAGAACAGAAAAAATTGTGCAGATTGTCTCAGGAATCAGTGAAGGAGATACTCTGATTGTCTCCGGACTGATTCAATTGAAGAATGGCGGTCCGGTCAAACTTTCAGGAGTTGAAACGCAGGGAAAAACGGAATGAGTCTATCTTCAATTAGTATACGGAGACCCGTATTAGCCATCGTTATGTCGGTGGTTATCGTTCTTTTTGGTGTAATCGGATATACTTCTCTCGGAGTGAGAGAGTATCCCAGCATTGATCCCCCGATTATAACAGTCCAAACCAATTATACAGGCGCTAATGCCACGGTAATCGAAGCCCAAATTACGGAACCGCTTGAAGAATCGATTAACGGAATCGCCGGCATCAGAAGCATGACCTCCTCTTCCAGAGACGGCAGAAGCCTCATTACGGTTGAGTTTGATATTGATGTCGACCTCGAGGCCGCCGCAAATGATGTAAGAGACAGAGTCTCCCGGGCAATCAATCTTTTACCACCCGATGTCGACCCTCCTGTGGTCACAAAAGCAGATGCCGATGCCATCCCAATAGTTATGGTGAATGTTAGCGGTAAAGAGAAAAGCATCCTTGATCTCTCTGATTATTCGAGAAATGTCTTGAAAGAAAAACTTCAGACTATCCCCGGTATAAGTCAGATTCAGATTTGGGGTGAAAAAAGGTATTCAATGAGGTTGTGGCTCGATCCATCGAAGATGAATGCGTTCAAAGTTACTCCGGTCGAGGTTAGGAATGTCCTCAGACTCGAAAATGTCGAACTCCCCTCGGGACGGCTTGAAGGAGACAATACAGAACTTACTGTAAGGACTCTCGGACTTCTCCAGACACCTGAAGATTTCAACAATCTTATCATAAAAGAAGAACAAGGAAACACGGTCAGATTTTCAGACATCGGATATGCTGAATATTACCCGGAAAATGAGAGAACCATTCTCAGGCGTGACGGGGTACCGATGACAGGTCTTGTTGCTGTTCCTCTCCCCGGCAGTAACCATATCGAGATTGCAGACGAGTTCCACAGAAGAATTGAAGAAATCAAAAAAGATCTCCCGGCTGATATGAATATACAGCTCGGTTTTGATGCTACCACCTTCATCAGACAATCTATCTCGGAAGTAATGGAAACCATATTCATTGCTTTCGGACTTGTGATTTTGATAATTTTTCTATTCCTTCGTAACTGGCGGACGACTCTCATACCGATTCTGGCTATTCCAATTTCTTTAATTGGTGCATTCTTCATTATGTATCTTGCCGGATTTTCAATTAATGTACTTACGCTGCTTGGTATAGTGCTTGCCATCGGAATTGTAGTGGATGATGCCATCGTGGTACTTGAGAATATCTATAAAAAAATTGAAGATGGCTTAACCCCCGTAGAGGCAGCAGCAAAGGGTTCATCAGAGATATTTTTTGCAATCATCTCCACAACTGTTTCACTTGCTTCCGTTTTTCTTCCGATAGTATTCCTGCAGGGCTTGACCGGGAAACTGTTCAAGGAGTTTGGTTTTGTAATCGCCGGATCGGTAATCATTTCGGCATTTGTGGCTCTTACTCTCACCCCGATGCTCAGTTCAAAAATGTTGAAGTCATCCGAGTCGCATTCGAAATTCTACAATCTTACCGAACCGTTTTTTGTATGGATGACAAAGGCATACCATACGGCGCTGGAAGCTTTTATGCGAGTCCGCTGGGTTTCATTTCCTCTTGTCATTCTTGCTTTGGGTGCCATCTACTTTTTTGGTGGCGGACTGCAGTCAGAACTTGCACCTCAGGAAGATAGAAGTGCGCTCAGGATTCAATCGACAGCACCTGAAGGAACATCTTATGACTATATGGACAGGTATATCCAAAAACTCGTGGAGCAGGTGCATGGTCTTGTTCAAAATGAAGAAGCAGCACTCGTTTCTGTGACGGCTCCCGGGTTCGGAGGCAGTTCCACAAATTCGGGCTTTATCCGCCTTATGCTGAAAGACCCCAAGGACAGAAGCAGATCGCAGCAGGAGATAGCACAGGAGTTGACGGTTGCTGTGCGTAAGTTGAATGATGCCAGAACCATTGTAATCCAGGAACAGTCGATTGGCGGCGGTTCAAGAGGCGGACTTCCGGTGCAGTATGTAATACAGGCGAGCAATTTCGAGGATCTGAGGGAAGTGTTGCCAAAATTCCTTGGCGAAGTAAGACAGAGCCCCGTTTTTGCAGTAACCGATGTGAATCTCAAATTCAATAAACCGGAAGTTGTTGTAGAAATCGACAGATCAAAAGCCAGAGACCTTGGTGTGTCTGTATCCGATGTGGCAACTACACTCCAGTTTTCTTTGAGTGGACAAAGATTCGGTTATTTCATCAGGAATGGAAAACAATACCAGGTAATCGGTCAATTGAAACGGGAGAACAGGAATGAACCTCTCGATCTTCGCTCCATGTTTGTGAAGAACAAAAGGGGGGACATGATTCAACTCGATAACATTGTCACTCTGACTGAAAGAAGTTCACCGCCGCAGCTTTACCGTTATAACCGTTACGCGTCTGCCACCGTGTCTGCCGGACTTTCCGGAGGAAAGACGATTGGTGACGGAATCGCAGAGATGGACAGGATTTCTGAAAAAGTTCTTGGCGATAAATTTACAACAGCCCTTGATGGAGCTTCCAAGGATTTTGCCGAAAGTTCTTCTTCACTGGTGTTTACTTTTCTGCTTGCACTGGCTCTGATTTATCTGGTTCTTGCGGCACAGTTCGAAAGTTTCAGAGATCCTTTTATAATTATGCTTACAGTGCCCCTGGCTATAGCCGGCGCGGTGATTTCACTTGCATATTTCGGACAGACTTTGAATATTTTCAGTCAGATTGGGCAGATTATGCTGATTGGACTGGTTACAAAAAATGGAATTCTTATTGTGGAATTCGCAAATCAGAGGAGAGAAGCCGGTTCAGACAGGTTAAAAGCCGTAAAAGAGGCTGCTGAATTGAGATTGAGACCTATTTTGATGACAAGTCTTTCGACTATCCTCGGTACACTACCTATCGCTTTGGCTTTGGGTGCCGGTTCGGAAAGCAGAGTATCAATGGGTATTGCAATTATCGGTGGACTGATTTTTTCCACAATTCTTACACTTTTTATCATCCCTGCGATGTACAGTTACATTTCGCCAAAAGAGATGAAGATTATTCCCGATCTTTCTGAAATGGAACGAAAATAGATTACAGAGGTAGTGTGCAGGAAAAGACAGAACCTTCGCCTTGCTTGCTCGTTACCTCAACTCTTCCTTTGTGAGCTTCCATAATCTTTTTTACGATCACTAGACCGAGACCGGTGCTCTTCTCACCCGCAGTTGAACGAACACTTAGTTTTTCAAAGGGGATAAACAATTTGTTGATTTCCGTGGCAGGAATCCCCTGACCATTGTCCTTTACTCCAAAAACAAGTTCATTCGCCATCTTTTTGATGAACAAAGTGACTGCATTTCCGGGGAATGAAAATTTTATTGCATTCGATGTCAGATTGTTCAGTACCTGTTCAATTTTTACCGGATCGATGTTTACTTCAATCTCTTCCACATTCGATTCATATTTCAATTCGATGTTCTTTTTGTCGGCAAGCACCTTGTTTAAGGCGATATTGTTCTGAACAAGATTGGTGAATTCCACATCCATCGTTTTTAGATTAAGTTCACCCGATTCAATAACCGAGATATCGAGTAGTTCATTCAGAAGTTGAAGAACAAAATCACTCGATTTCACAATAATCTTTACAAATTCAAGCTCATCTTCAGCGAATTTTTTCTTCAAATCATCCTGCAATATCAAGCCAAAAGAAAGAATCGCACCGACGGGATTACGCAAGTCATGCGCAGCCATCGAAAGGAATTTGTTTTTATCCTTGTTCAGTTTCTCAAGTTCATGGTTTTTCTTCGCAAGTTCACGATGCATCCTTAAAAGCTGTTGATTTGCCTCGGCGAGTTCGCCGTTTTTCTGAATGGCATTTTCATAGGTGGAAAGAAGAAGATCCACGATCTGAATTCTGTCGGAGTTGATAAAATACTTTTTACCGCCGAAGACTATTTCCATTCCCATATTTGATACGGGCGAAGAAAGCCTTATTTCCTGATTAACAAGGATGTATTTAACACGCGATAGAAGGAATTCTTTGTTGTATGGTTTGGTGAGGAAATTGTCGGCTCCCGACTGGAGACCTTTAATAACATCATGTGGATCGGAGAGGTTGGTGAGCAGCATTACCGGAATGTCTTTTGTAGCATTGTTTGACTTTACATGCTTGCAAAGGTCATAACCGTCCATTTCAGGCATTAATATATCAGTAATAACAAGAGCCGGTTTTTCTTCCTCAATCAGTCCGACTGCAATAGATCCGTTGGCTGCGGTTTTAACTGAATAACCTTCACTTTCAAGAATATAAGCAAGTTGCTCAAGTTGAGTCGGACTGTCTTCCACCACCAGGATATGATTTTGCATTGCTTCCTCGAATCTCCAAATCGTTCTTCGAAATTAAAAAAGAGAATTGTAAAATTCCCGTCTGTTAATTTATGAAAGAGATTAAATAATTACTAATAAAACAGTTAAATATCTTTATTATTGACAAAAAAGTTTATAGTGTCTATCAAAACTGATTGATCAAAACTCTTTTTTAAAATATATGCGTTGGCACCTGCTTTTACTCCCCTTGCTTTGTCTTCCTCCCTTGCGAGTCCTGTAACAAGTATAACCGGCAGTTTCGAAAGTTCGGGAGTCTCCCTTACTTTTACTGTCAGTTCGAGTCCGTTCATATTAGGCATCTCGATATCGGAAACAAGTACATCGTATTTTCCGGAAACCAGCAGATTGAAAGCTTCCACCCCGTCTTCCGCAATATCGACTTTAAAACCTGCGAAGTCAAGAATCTCCTGCAAAAGTGTTCTTGAAGTCTTCGAATCATCCACCACCAGCACTTTTACCGATTTCCTTTCTGCCAGAAGCCTTAAATCCCCTGTTGATGTCTCTTCGAGACCCATCAGCCATGTGGAGCTAAGTACCGGATAAAGTTTCCCGTCTCCAAGTATTGTCGCCCCTGTATAAAGCTTTATACCGTCAATCGGTGGTTGAAACGACTTAATTATGATTTCAAGTTCATCATTTATTTCATCGACCAAAAGTGCCAAAGACCGCCCTTTTGCTTTGAGAAACAGCGCCGGAATGACAGAATCTGTAAGCGGTGAATTATCGATACCCAATTCACTTTTCATTATCTTTACCGGTATCACCATCTCATCACTTTGGATACCATAACCCTTACCAAAAAATTTTATCGAGTCTCTGTTTAGTCTGGTTATTTTTGAAATGAATTGAGACTCAACAATAAATCTGAGTGCACCGGCTCTCACCATCACTCCTCGCGTGGAAGAAATGGTGACAGGAAGCCGCATTGTCACTCTGAACAGTTTCCCTCTCTCCGAGTTAACTGAAATCGTTCCTTTCAGTTTTTCCACTTTTTCTTTCACGATACTCATTCCGAGCCCTCTGCCGGAGATGTCGGTTACAACTCCCGTTGTTGACACTCCCGAATAGAAAATCACTTCCGAAACTCTTGATTCGATCATGGGTTCCGGTTCATCCCCCTTCAATAATCCCTTTTCAGCCGCTTTTGACTTCAGTGTATCGACATCGAGTCCTTTCCCGTCATCGGTGATGCTCAGGATAATGTTTCCTTCAGCGGGTCCTGATATCTCAATTTTAATACTCCCCGACCTGGGCTTCCCAATGTTGAGCCTGTGAGCGGGACTCTCTATCCCGTGATCAATGCTGTTTCTGATAATATGTAAAAGCGGGTCTTTGATCTCTTCAAGAATTCTTCTGTCAACTTCAATGTCAGCTCCGGTAATGGTCAGTTCCACTTCCTTATTCAGCGCTTTAGACAGATCACGAACAGCTTTGGGAAGGAAATCGAGCACATAGCTGAACGGAAGCATAAACAGAGTCTGAGTGAAATCATTTACATCATCAATTATTCTTCGGGAGGCTGTCTTATATTTTTTTACCGCAGATGTCAACTCAGCAACCCTCCTCCTGCTTGTAAAAGAATTTTGCGACAGGGATTTAAAATTCTCTGCGAGCTCAACAAATTGAGATTTTAGGTTGGGGGGAAATGAATCCACGGATGCGAGCAGCCTGTTAAACTTTTCAGTGAGCTGCTCAACTGTTTGTTGTCCACCTGAGACAATGGAGTTCATCTCCTTTATCTCATTCAGGAGCTGATCGTAGTTCAGTTTAATATTTAACAATTCCTCGGTTCTCGTCCGGAGATCGTCAATCTTGGCAGTATTAACACGAATGGTTTCGGGTATCACTCTTGAGGCGGAAGTCTCGGGTTGTCTTGATTTAACAACAACTTTTTCAATGGGTTTTTCGGAGGGTTTTTCTACATGACCCAATGGTTCGGTTTTAACGGGAGAGACATTATCTTCTGTTTTTTGTTTCTCTTGAATCTTTTTTCGAAGTTGATTCAAATTAAAATTATATGTGGAGAATTCTTCCTTGCCATCATTGTCCAATACCCTTGGAGAATCTTCTTCATGTTTTTCTTCGACAGAAGATTTAATTATTGATCCAAGTGACATCCCCTTGACTTCTTCGGTCAGAAGTCTCATTGCCTCCTGATTCTCAAGATCGTCAGCCCCGTTTTTTTTTAGTTCTATCGACTCTCTTGTCAGATCAATAGCCCTGAAGAGGATGTCGTAATCCCCGGGTGATGGTTCAATTTCTTCCTTTTTTATCAATGAAAAATACGATTCAATATTTTGAAGAAGATACTCGACAGCTTCAAGACCAACAGCTCTTGAGGCACCTTTCAAACTGTGAGCCTCACGATACACTTCTTCCAGCAGTTCAGGTGCGTTTATCGCAGGTGATGCAATTTTTTCAAGTTTTAGAAAACCTGATGACATAAGTGAAAGATGTTCTTCGGCTTCTACTGAAAATGTCTTGAAAAGCCTGTCGAAGAAAGTGTTATCCATCATTCTTCACGAATTTGAACTTCTTTATCTGGTTGGCAATGTTACTCCCAAGGTTCAACAACTGGTTCGTATATGATTCCACTTCCCTTGTTGAATTGGCATTATGTGCACTCGCAGTTCTTATGTTTTCCATGGCAGTGGCAATTTGGTCCATCCCAATTTGTTGCTGCTGATTTGAAGAGGTAATCTGAAGTGAAGCATCATAAGAAAGCTCGATGCTCTTAACCAGTTCAGAAATTACAATTCCTGTCTGATTTGATGTTTTGATGCCGTCCTCAAGTGCTTTTGAAGCCTGTTCGGTCGATAATACTGCCGAATTAACAAAATTTTGTATATCCTGAAGAATCAGTCTGACCTGTGAAGTTGATTGTTTCGACTGTTCTGCGAGATTTCTGATCTCCTGTGCCACAACTGCGAAACCTTTTCCTTGCTCTCCTGCTCTCGCTGCTTCGATGGAGGCATTCACAGCCAAAAGATTGGACTGTTCAGCTATGTCATTAACTGCGGCGATTATCTCACCTATCAGCCGGCTTCTCTCATTAAGTTTTAGAATGTTTTCTGTGATGGAATTCATGTGGGTGCCAAACCTTTGAATGCCGTCGATCGTGGATCTGGTCGATTCCTGACCCGAAGCGGATATGTCGAAAGATTCCTGGGCTCTCTCTGCAACTTCCTTTGCTTTTTTATTTGAGAGATACGATGTCTGCCTCACCTCTTCAACTGTTGCAGTAGTTTCGGTGATAGCTGCCACCGTTTCCGTTGAACTGCTTGCAAGTTCAGCTGTATTACTGAATATCTTGTTCGTAAATGTATTTAAGATATTTACAGCTTCATCGAGTTCTGTTGTAATGCTTTTCAAAGAAGTAATCATCTCGGAAAAGGACTTGGCAAGTACACCAATCTCATCTTTTCTCGCTGTGTGGTTCACTTTCACAGTCAGGTCGCCCGTGGCGACGAGCTGTGCACTTTTGCTCAAATCGAGAAGTGGAAGTGCAAGATTCGAATTGAGAAATGCTATCAAGACTATTGCCAGGATAACCAAAATTCCTCCGGTAATGTAGAGTAGCATCCTTTTATTGGAGAGGATGCTGTCAACGGAGTTGAAACTCTGCTCTGACTTTAACTGGTAGGCTGAAATCAGATTATTGATTACGAGATTCAAATTACTGAATGAAAAATGTTCTGATTTCGAAAGTCTCACTGTCAATACAGGGTCTGATGGTGAGGTTGCACTGTTCTTTGACAAGTATTTTAATATAGAATCAGTTGCGGAAATAAAATTTTCCGATGCTCTGATTATCTCTGTAAGATTGTTGTTCTCTTCCACACTTCCGAATCTTATTTTCAGGGAGTCAATATGATTCAGATAAGAAGTTTTTATTTTCTCATACTCGTCCAGTCTGCCATAACTCAATTCCGGAAGTGACGAAGCAACCTCCTCATTGATCATGGTGGCATATTTCTGAAGGGTATTTAAATGCGAAACTGTCTTGATATACGATGACACCTTATCGCCGGTTATTTTTCCGATACTGTCGTAAGCATCAAGATTAAAGTAAATTAGAAGAAATGCGAAGAGAATCAATCCCGAGAAAGAGAAAAATAATTTCCACCGGGTCGAAATACTGTTAATCCAGTTCATGTTTAAGCCTGTTTAAGATCATAAAATTCTGAGAATGTCATTTTCCATCAATTTATCAATATCAACACATCTGGCTGAGTCGTGAAAAATTCCGGAAAAAATAACGGGTAAAAGTGTGCTGCTCTCCCCTCCAATGATGGATTCGGGGTCCCGATGTTCGATACCACCAACATCTTCGCACACAATGGCAAAATAGATATCATTGCAACTGCAAATCAGGAGATACCTGTGCAGGGCTCTGGAAACAGATTCAATTCCAAAGATCCTGTCGCTGTTGAAAACCCCTATCACCGAACCTCTGAAATTATAAATCCCTGCAAGCTTTTCGTCGACACCCGGGAGAAGGGTAACATCCCTGTATTTGATTACCTCAACAACATTATCGGCAGAAATGAGAAGTTTCTCACCGGCTACAAAAAAGGCGACAAATGAATCGAGGTTCTTACCAACCTCTGATGATTTTGGCAGTTGTGCAAGTCTTTCGGCATTTCCGAGGAGGGTTTTTCTTCTGATTTCCTCTTCCATCAGAACCTGAATATGTTTCTGTATTCTTTATAATTCCTCGATCTCAATTTTTCAGAGAGAGCTCCTTCAGCAAGACCCGTAATAAGAAATCCACCCGGATTAAGAACCCGTAAAAGGTTATCTGTCACAGCTTCTATGGCACTCGCATTAAGATAAAGAAAAAGGTTACGACAGAGGATAATATCAAATTTGATATCGGCAAGGAAGTAATAAAGATTTGGTGAGAGCAAATTATACCTTATAAAAGATATGTTCTTTCTATACTCATCTTTTAATTTATACCTTTTATCAACGGCGTTAAAGTATTCTTCTTTGAAACCTGCCGCGCAGGTCCTGAGCGACCAGTCGTTGTAAATGGCATCTCCGGCGATTCTGATCATCTTCTGATTTATCTCGATTCCATAAATCATAATTTCATTGTTCAAATAATTATCACCCATTGCTATCGCGGTGCTGTACACTTCTTCGCCGGAGGAAGAGGCTGCACATAAAAGATTTAATTTACCGTTTTGCCGAAAAGCTTGTGCAGCCAGTTCAGGCAATACCGCCAAAGTCTCAGGTTCCCGGTTGAAATAAGTCTCATTCACCGAGTAAAGGTCTATCAGTTCTTCATCAACATCAGAAAAGGAATCATGATTTACTTCACTCTCAAAAAGGTCAATCAATTTGGTCTCTCCAAATTTGATTAACAACTTGCCAAGAATAAACGCTGTATTTTCAATTTTTGACGGAATGATGAACCATCCGTATTTTTTTTCGAGATAGGTTGTAAATTTTTTGTAAAGATTAATACTGTCAAGATTGCTCATGGGTGTCACCTGCTAGAATTTTTTCGCCCGTTGTAAGGTCAAGCAGTACATCCTCTTTTATAAATGTCCCAAGATCATTGATAATGAACCTGCCGGAGGAATCAATGAGGACACTACCGCTTGTATATGTGTTCATCGCAAAATTATTGAACTGGGCAGGATCGAGTTCCAGCACATCTGCTACCTCATCGACTACCAAAAGAAATCTGAATCCGTTTCTCTTCATCAGTATCATCTTGTGAGATATATCCATTCCGGGGAAGGTCAAACCAACCCGCTGGTAAATGTCGAAAACCGCAACAGGTTCTCCTTCGAGAATGATGTAACCCAGAAGCAAACTGCCTTCAGAGACAGGATACTCCTTCAGGGCAGCAGCCGGCAATACCCTCACCACATTCTTTAGCGGGACAAAGAATTCGTATTTACCGATCCTGAACTTGAGAAAATTCTCCAATGAAATCCTGTTATTTCAATTCAATTAACGCGTAAATATACAATATATTTTCAGAATTTCAGTTGATCTTTATTATAATTTACGGAACTTCAGTACCTCAGAGTTTCTGAACCTCTGATATCCAGATGCTTGGCGAACAAGAGTTCTGAGGTTCTAAAGTTCTGAAGTTCCGAGGTTCTCATTTTAACAGTACCATCTTGTGAACCCTGATATCCCCTTCCCGGTTTAATACGGCAAAGTAAACTCCACTTGTGTATTTGTTCCCTTTCCAGGTTGCGTGATATTTTCCGGGAGACTGAAAAGCATTGACGAGACTCTCTATTTTTGCCCCGGTTATATCGTAGATATCAAGCAAAGTATTGCCGGCTTTATCCAGGGAATAAGAAATTGTCGTTTCAGGATTGAACGGATTCGGGAAGTTGCCCCATAACCCAAAACCTGACGGCATTTCCATATCCTTTACTGAGACAGGCGCCTCTGTGGGATAAGAAACTCTTAGATTATCCATGTATATAGTACCCGAATAAACCTGTCCCGGCACTCTCGAACTTCCCATCCTTATTTGGATTTCTTTCAGCTTCAAAGGAAAGTAAAGTGTGCCCGTCGTTCCTCCAGGAACTGCCCTGTTGACAGGAGTTTTTGTCTCCTGAAAAATTACGGAAGTGATGTATTGAGGCATGGTAATTCTGAAAAGTTCATCGTTTTCATCTGTAACCAGCCATGTAACATGGTGCTGAGGTCCATCAGCCTTCACATCCACATGAATCGAATCAGGAACTCCGTAAATCTGTTTATCGGTCTTCAGGTAAATATAATTGAAAACCCCGGTTTCATAAGTAAATTTGTAATTCAATTTAAATGAACCGGGTGCAGTGGTAAAAGTATCGATAGCGATCGACAAATTTGTTCCTGTCGTATCCATCAGAAGGTAATCCACTGTCCATGCCTGCAGGTCGTCCATGCCATCAATCAGCCGGATTCCTTCACCAATCTCAACCGAGATCAAAACAGAATCTTTGTTCCCGCGATGATCCGCAAAGACAGTGACAAAACCGTTGTCGCGACCCTTAAATTTTCCTGTGGAGTCTATTGTGCCGACTGTTGGATCAGAGACTGACCATGTGTACAAATTCGCTTCCAGATTACGGGGTGTACCGTCCATATCCCAGGCCTGAGCCTTCACCTCCAGTATACGGGTTGAATCTGTTACAGAATAACGCGGACTCAACTGTATCCTTGTTATTCCTTTTACAACTATCAGCGCCGAATCACGAAATCCCTGATAGTTGACATAAACATAACCTGTATCGGGGTTGTTGCCTGCAGTAAAGGTGTTCCCGGTCAGTGTACCAATACCCGGTGTAACCGAATAAACCGGAGTCCCTTGTGTGAGCGGGACAGGATTATAATACTGATCAAATCCGTAAGTCGAGAACGATACCGATTCCCCATGATATAACCGGTATGACCCCGGTGAAATCCGGATTCTGTCAAGGGATCCCTGTGGACTTGAAGTGAAGACAGCCATTGCGTTGGCTACTGTTCTCTCAACTCCATCAGAAGTAACATTCATTACGGAATCGCGAACAAACATGGTTGTTGAGCCACCACCATCGAAGTTAATTCCCTGATAAACTCCAATTCTTTGCATAAAATCAGCAAGTTCGTGAAGGGTCATTCCAATACTTTGTGCAGACCTTCCGTCGACTGCTATAAAATAAATCTTGCTTGAATCCTGAGAGAACCCGACAGCGGTACGCGGATGTCTTTCATATGTGTGTGAAGGTCCTCCCTCTTCGAGATAACCCTGATCAACATAATCAGCCCCGTTATAAACGATCTTTGGGAAACCACCGATCAGTTCTTTTAGTTTTGCAACTCCGGGTGACAAACCCATAAATATCTTGACTGTATCACCAACCGCAAGACTATTCAACCATGTGGCTGCTGTACCGTTGCCTGAAAGCACAGAGGTCGAATCATTCAGAGCCATACCTCCCGTACCCGTCACCTTGTTTGTCACAACACAAATTACGGTATCGTTTGCGTACCACTGCGAAACGCTTTTTACTGCCACTTCAGTACCGTAAATATTCGTTCCTGTGTTTGTACCATTAAACTTGTTGAAAAGAATCAGTTGATTTGTACCCCTGTTTTCATTCACGCCATTGATGACAGTCGCAGAGTTACCTTTCTTAACCGATGCAGAGAAATTCACTCTTGCAAGCATTGGTTTTTTGTTGTCACTGAATCCTACAGTCGATTGGACACTTGGTCTTCTGAGCAACTGTCCGTCACGAATTTGGATGTTGATCGGGATTCCGGTGCCGCCGTAAAAATCGCCATTAATAGCTCCCACAGCGATGTGTCCCGGAAATGATCTTCTTCGCGCCATCGCGCTTGTCTTTTCGTAACCTGCGAGTCTGTCTTGAGCCTTTATCGTTTCAATTGAATTGTAAGGAACATTCATGTCGATTTCCAAAACATAGATATTCCACGGTTTGCTGTATTCTATATACTTTTTGTAAAAGATACCCATACCAACCTGGAGATTGGAGACTGTATCGAAATTTAATTGCGAAAATGAGGTAGAAACGAGGATGAGAGAAAGGAATAATATTTTGTTAAGCTTTTTCATTTTGTATGCCGGTAAAATTTTGTGCAAAATTCAGATTTTCATTCTGAAATTTATACAAATTTATCGGAAATGAGCCTCACACCAGAAAAGTATTTGTAGCTTTTTCTTTTCCTATCGTTGTGCTCTCTCCGTGCCCGGGATAAACAACCGTGTCATCAGGCAGGGTTAACAATTTTGATTTAATTGAATTGATTAAAATGTCGTAGTCTCCTCCCCAAAGATCAGTTCGCCCGATGCTCCCTGCAAAGAGTACATCCCCGGCGATCAAAATTTTCTCTTCGGCACAATAGAGACAGTACTCTCCGGGAGTATGTCCCGGTGTGAAAATTGGCTCAAATATATACCTTCCGATTTTGAAAGTGTAATTTTCATCATAGAATCCATCGGGCAGTGTTACTTCTTCCATCTCGATGCCGAATGCCCTACCCATTTTGGGAGCATTCTCGAGCAGGAAAAGGTCTTTTGCCGGAATAAGGTATTCAGGGTTGTATTGCCGTTTGACAAAATTATTTCCGAAAATATGGTCAAGATGACAGTGGGTATTGATCAGATATTTAACTTTAAGCCGGTTCTCATCAATAAAATCTGAAAGCTCCTGCTCCTCCTCGAGGCTGTAACATCCGGGATCCACAATCGCGGTCTCTTTGGTTACCTCATCGAAGACCACAAAAGTATTCTCATCAAAAGGACTGAAGACAAACGATTTAATTTTCATTTTCCCTCCCAAAATTTTCTCTTAATCTCTGATATATCTTGCTTTTGTATTGAGTGAAGTTGTCAACTGACTCTTCAACCGAGTCACCGCCAAACTTGTCGAGATAAAATGCAGCGAGTGTCCAGGCAAGAACACTCTCACCGATTACTGCACAGGCAGGAACAGCGGTAAAATCACTTCTCTCCCTGCGTGCATCAATTTCTTCAAAAGTTGAGAGATCAATGCTCCTTAGTGGCATCATCAGGGTGGCGATTGGTTTCATGGCTGCTCTGACTAAAATATTCTCACCATTGGTCGTGCCACCTTCAATTCCACCTGCCCTGTTGGTTTTTCTTGAAATAACCCCGTCTTTCAAAATTATCTCATCATGTACCATCGATCCGGGTACTACCGCCCCTTCAAACCCTGTCCCGATTTCCACACCCTTAACTGCATTGATCGACATCATCGAATGAGAAATTGCGGCATCCAGTTTCCTGTCGTAATGAACAAAACTGCCGACTCCGGGAACCAGTCCCTGTGCCACTACTGCAAAAACGCCACCCAGAGTGTCACCATCCTTCTTTGCGAGTCGAATTCTATCCTTAATTCCTTCCTCTTTTTCGCGGTCAGGTATCCTGAGCTCACTCTCCTCAACTGTTGTGAGAATCTGAGCAAAATTGACTTCGTGTTTGTTCAATAATCGGGAATACAAATCTCCTGAACCGTTAACTCCCCCAATACTCTCAACAAAGCTTGAAATCTCAACTCCATATTGCGATAACAACTGTTTTGCGAATGCCCCTGCGACAACTCTAACTGCTGTTTCTCTCGCACTTGATCTTTCGATTGAGTTTCGTATATCATCGAGATTATATTTGGTCACCCCCACCAGATCCGCATGTCCAGGTCTTGGAATGACTATCTTTTCGATTTCCTCCTCGACAGGTTCAACCGACATTTTTGTTCCCCAGTTCTCCCAGTCACGATTCTTTACAAGGACAGATATTGGTGAGCCGGTGGTTTTTCCAAACCGTACACCTGAAACGATTTCGGCGGTGTCTTTCTCGATTTTCATTCTTCCGCCCCTGCCGTATCCGCCTTGCCTGCGGGCAAGTTCCTCATTTATTTTATCTAAATCAATGCGAAGATTTGAGGGAAATCCTTCGATGATGACTACTAATGTTTTGCCGTGGGATTCACCGGCTGTTAAATATCTTATCTGTGACATAATTTCCGAAATTGTGTTGCCAAAAATAAAAAAAAATGCCGGTCAGACCGGCATTTTTTAGGAAATGTTTAATTTATGGTTTAATCAGGAATCTCTATTCCCACATATCTTGAATTGCCCTGATTATCCGCGACCTCGAGAAGTACTGCCCTGCCTTTGCTGTTTTTGAATATTTTTTCTATTTCAGCTACAGTTGATACATCTTTTCTGTCCGCTCTTGTAATCACGAGTCCTCTTCCAAGGCCCTGATCATAAGCAAGGCTGTATGGCTTCACATCCGCAATAAATACTCCGTTGTCAAGCTTGTATTTTTTTAACTCGTCAGCTTTTAAGTTCCGGAGGGTTAAGCCAATGTTCTCAAGTTTAATTTGCTCTGCAGACGAATTGTCTTCCTTTTCGGGTCTGTCTGCGTTGTCTTTCACAGCCACATTGTCATCACCTCTTGGTTTCAGGGTGACAGTCCTTTCTATCTCCTTGTTGTCTCTCCATATGGTAAGGACAACTTTTGAACCTGCACTCTTTCCAGCAACATGACTTTGCAGAGTATTGGGTGCATTCACTTCTTTACCGTCTATCTTCAGGATCACATCACCTTTTTTGATATCGGCATCTGCTGCAGAACCGCCTTCAACCACCTTTTCGATAATGACACCTGTTGGTCTGTTCAATCCGAGAGATTTTGCGAGTGCAGCATCCACTTCTCTGATCTGTACACCAATGTAACCCCTGCTGACCTTACCATTAGCAATAAGATCTTTTGCAACAGTTTGAGCGAGGTTGATCGGAATGGCAAAACCATATCCGATGTATGTTCCTGTTCTGGTGGCAATCGCAGTATTCACTCCAATTACTGCACCATTTAAATCGACAAGTGCACCACCACTGTTACCCGGGTTGATTACTGCATCTGTCTGAATGAAATTTTCAACACCGTAGCTGTCATTGATTAACCGGAGAGAACCCCTGTTTAATGCACTGATTATTCCGGCTGTCACTGTTGAAGAAAGTGAAAGTGGATTACCAATCGCCATTACCCACTGACCGACTTTGAGACCATCACTGTTCCCAAGATATGCGGCAGGGAGATTTGTTGCATTAATCTTTATTACTCCAAGATCTGTCAACGGGTCTGTGCCGATCACCTTGGCTTCAAATTTTCTTCTGTCATTCAGTATTACCTCAACCCGTTTTGCATTCTCCACCACATGATTGTTGGTAAGAATGTAACCGTCGTTGCTGATGATAATACCGCTTCCTGAACCTTCCGATTCCTTGGGAGAGCCATCCAAGTCGCCGAATGGAAAGAAGTCGAATCCCTGTCCTTTCTTTGCCTCAGCAACAACATTGATTTGGACAATCGAAGGGGTAACCTTTTCAGACACTTCGATAAATGCCTGACTGAAATTGTTAAGCTCTGCATTTGGCATGACGGGTGACCTGTCGGCTCCAAGCTTTACATCAGCGAGACCGGGCTTTACCCAACCGAAGCCTGAAACCAAAACCGCTCCAAAAAGAATTCCGAGTACTACAAGGGCAACTGCCCCAAGAACGCTCTTTCCTCTCATTTTCTAATCCTACTGTTTAATTGTTAAATAGATAACCAGGAAGTAAGTTTTTATCTATAAATCTCCTAATATTTTTAATGCTTTTAAGCCTTTAAAAGTTTCAAAATGGGTTCGAGTGTAAGTCTCAAGTAAATTTAACAACTGTCTGACAGATTTTGATTCGAATGTGTCAACCGGTTTACCGCTATTTAGACAGAAAAGGAGACCATAAAGTTCCATGGAAATATATATGCCCCTTCTTTTTTCTAACGCACATTTCTCGCACAAAATTCCAAATCCGGGATCAAACCTGACACCTGTTTCTTTTGAAATTTCACAACCACATGATGAACATGTCTGCGAATGAATCCCCACACCCGACTCATCCAGGATAAACAGGAAATATCTTAGTAACAGTATCAAGGAAGGCTCTTTTTTGGAGTCCATTAATCTGATAATTTTTTCAGTCCCTCTAAATAGTCTGTCGTTCTCCTCGTGCGGCGAAGTAAGTTCTTTTAATAGTTCGATTACTGAAGTGGCACAACTTATCGCCTCGAGGTCGGTCATGATTTCTTTGGGATGAAAAATCAGTTCTGCGGAGTTGATTGTATAGAGTTCTCTTCCCTCTTTGTCATAATAGAAAAGCTCAACAATATTTAGGACATCAGTGGCAAGCCCTGATTTCGATTTAATGTTTCTTGCCCCTTTAACCAGTCCGCTTATTTTCCCGCCGGTTCTGGTGTAAAAACTGATTATGTTACTCGAATCACTGTACTTCAATCTGGAAAGGACAATTGCTTCGGTTTTTACGAGACTGTTTCCCATTATCTAAAGCTGAAAGGAAATTTGAAAATACCTTTTTCGGTGATTATCCCTGTGATGTTTTCCGCAGGAGTGATGTCGAAGGATGGATTGAAACAGTTGAAATTGAGAGAAGTGAAACCGGATGAAAGATACTGAACAAGTTCCATTGGTGATCTCTCCTCAATCGGGATATCAGAGAATCCCAACGCAGCGGGATCAATGGTAGTTGATGGTGCGGCAATATAAAAAGGAACTTTGTATTCCTTGCACAACACTGATAAAGTAAATGTACCAAGTTTGTTCGCTGAATCGCCGTTGGATGCTATACGATCGGCTCCCGTGATCACGAGATCGATTTTACCGTCCCTGATCAGGACTCCGGCGGCTGAGTCGGGAATGATGCTGAAAGGAATACCGTTTTTGGAAAGCTCATAGGAAGTGAGTCTCAAGCCCTGAAAAAGAGGTCTGGTTTCATCAGCATAGACATGTTTTATCAGTCCGTTTTCAAATCCCCTTTGTATCACTCCGAAAGCAGTACCGATTCCGCCGGTTGCAAGTCTTCCCGTGTTGCAATGTGTAAGAACTGTTGAACCCCCGTTAAATATTTCAAGACCGTTCTCTGCGATCTGTTCACACATCGCTTCATCCTCGGAATGAATACGCTTCGCTTCCGACAGGAGATTATCAAAATTCCTCTCCTCACCGGGCAGCTCGAAACAAAATTGTTTCATTCTCTGGAGGCAGTTGAAAAGATTTACTGCAGTGGGTCTTGTTGAGGCGAGTAATTGAAAAGCGGAATTGAAAACCTGCTCGGAAAAACCTCCTTTAACAGACAAAGCCAGAGCATAAGCTGCTGCAATTCCAATCAGGGGTGCTCCCCGGATCTCCAGCCGCTTTATTGCTTCAGCCACTCTCTCCGGGTTATCAGTATGGATATATTCTTCACAGGATGGCAGCTTTGTTTGATCAAGAAACACAAGCCTGCCATCCTGAAATTTTATGGAAAAATAGGAATCAGATCTCATCAAATCTTGAAATCGTCAAGAATTCCCTGTATCTGTCCTGAATCCTCAGATAGGAAAGATTTTCAAGTGCTTCTGTGCTGAACTGTTCAACACAAAAGGATGCCATGGTACTGCCGTAGACAACCGCCCTCTTGATGTTCGAAGGACTTAAATCCTGTGTTTTGTGCAAATATCCAATAAATCCTCCGGCAAAGGAGTCACCGGCGCCGGTTGGGTCATTTATCATTTCAAGCGGATATGCCGGTGCCGAGAACACAACATCCTCGGTAAAAAGCAGAGCACCATGCTCGCCTTTTTTGATTATTAATATTTTTGCTCCCATTTCCCTGATTATTTTGGCGGCTTTAATCAGGTTCGGTTCCTGCGCCAAGAGCCTTGCTTCGGAATCATTTATGATTAACACATCACTTCTTTTAAGAACTTCAGCAAGCACATCTTTCTTCCCTTCGATCCAATAATTCATCGTATCACAGACGACAAATTGTGGATTTTCAAGCTGGTCAAGCACTCTTAACTGAAGAACCGGGTCGATGTTCCCGAGACAGATGTATGAGGATTTTCTCAGTTTGTCGGGAATTACGGGATTGAACGATTCAAATACATTTAATTCGGTCAGAAGTGTATCCCGTGTGTTCAGATCATAATGGTATTTGCCTGCCCATCTGAAGGTTTTTCCTCCTTCAACCACCTGCATTCCGGTAAGATTGACATTGTGAGATTCCAACAGATCGAAATATTTTTTGGGGAAATCGTCTCCCACCACACCAACAATGTATGCAGGTGCAGTAAAATAACTTGCTGCCAGTGAAATATATGTGGCAGAACCTCCAAGTGCGTTGTCTACAGACTTGAAAGGGGTGGATACTGAATCAAAGGCGACGGAACCGACTATTAACAGGCTCAAATCTAACTCCTCATTATGAATGTGTGCGAGCGAAAATAAAAAAACTTAACCTTGTAATTAAACAAAATTTCTGCTCTAAATCAACTTAACCGGATCAAAATAGATTTTTTCATCTCTTGCCTTATTCATTATCAACTCTGCCGACTTTCTTTGACCGGGCCACGCAAGCAACGGAAGTGCTTCTTCCAGCGAACACCACATATATTCATCGTGCTCTTCGGACAAAATTACTTCAACATTTTTATCCACCTTCCCGGCAAATACCGGGATAAGACTTACACTATCCTTCGCAGGATTGTAAAAAGAATTTACATTCGGCACTACAAAAAACTCTTCAGGGGTAATCCCGGTCTCTTCTTTTATCTCCCGAAGTGCTGCCTCCCAGGCTTTTTCACCTTCGTGCATTCTGCCCGTCACAGGTTGCCAAAGACCGGGATAAACTTCCTCAGACTGAGCTCTTCGCAACAGGAGTATTTCATGATTTTCTCCCGAACCCCTGAAGATGTGTGCTTCTACTATATCATCAATGATTTTCATTTTGCCTCCTAAAAAAATGCTCTGACTTCCGCCCGTGCGGAGTGAATCACTCTGCCTCCACCCAATGAACGACCGTCATATCCCAATGTGCTCTGAAGGTTGGTTGATATCCTGTAATCAAAATTGAGCCTCCAGTAATAGTTTTTCCCTACAAGATTACCGTTGGTCAACTCAAATGGCAGGAAGTTTTCAGTGTCGTTTTTAATAATTTCTACTCTCTCCACTTCAAATCTTACTCTCCCGGTTCCGGCAAATGAGAAATTAACTCTTAAAATCTGACTGTTGGACTTTAGCTCCGTTGGAGTTGTCGGGTACTCGTCCTTTGTGACTCCGGTTTTTATTATAAACCCCGTCTCTATGTAATTTTCAGGTCTGTAAGAAAAATCGAGAACGAAATCTGTGGAATTAATCTTCCGGTTACGAAGCGAGGCAGGTGGAGCTGCAAGGTTATTGGAATTGAGCATTACATCTGCCTGAATACTGAATTCTCTGACAAGTCGTAATCTTGTTCTTAGACTTCGTTCGGTCAGCAAACCTCTTTCAGCACCTCCGCTAAACTCGGTGAAACTATTCCTCTCATTAAATCGCAATCTAAAATTAAGGTCTGAATTGTTTTCAAATATAAAAATATCCTGAAGAATCGATTGAGAACCCCTGATTGTATTTTTATCATTCAAAAAGTAGGAAAGCTTCAAAAGATATATATTCTCTATCTCGTTTTCTTTGCTGTTTTCTTCTACTCTGACAGTTGTCTCACTGCTGATAAAATCCAGTGGCTTCAAAAATGAGAGCCCTTCTTCAGCAAGATCTCTGAATAAAATCTTTACTCTGAATCCGGTTTTAAGGTCAATTACAGGGTATAAGGTTTCACTCGGAATTGTGATAGCTATAAAATCGGCATCATAAATGGCGGGTTGGAATTCATTTTCATCGTACAAGCTGTTCTTGTTAAGATCACCGAGATAGATGTAATTTCCGGTTCCTCTCTCCACTTTAACAAAAACCCTCTCGAGCAAAGAAGCCCTTCGGGTAGAAGCCTCGTAAAAAAGATCCCCGTTAACCCCGTTACCAATCAATGCAAAACGACTTCGCATTCTCAAGAGCACTGTTTGGTTGTCAGAAAATCCCTTAAGTTTGAATAAAGGTTCATACCGCTTTTCCCTGACCGCCACCGACATCTCAATATTGAAATCCCTGTTTCCCTGATATTTAATCCCTGCTTCCTGTCCTGTTGTCCTCGATTCCTTTAGAAAAACCCCTTTCTCGGAAACCTCATCCTCTCTAAAAATCATCTTCCCGGTAAAATTAATTCCCCAAAGAGCGGGAATCTCCAGAAGTGGTCCTGCTTCATAAAAGTAATAACTTCCAGATAGAAGTGAGTCGTTGGAGACAATCCTCTCCTTTTTGATCTCACTTTCAAAAAACACACCCGGACTGAAGAACCCGATTTTCCAGTTACCCGCTGCCTTTTGCTTAAGCCATCCGCTCTTGAGCAACACATTTTCTGTTGAAACAAAATCTGCACTGTAGGAAATGTCTCTCTCCCCCTGCTCAAATGATCTGAACGCACCATTTATTCTTTCCGAGACGAAATTATTTCCGTTTTTCAGGTAGCCATAGGAAACATCCACTCCGGTGCCCGGGATCGGGTATAATGAGAAGCCTGCCTCACGGAGGATTTCATCCCCCCGTTGGGTAAGATTTCCCGTATTGTAATCTCTGTCGAACTCCACCGAATTAAATCTATCTGGGGAACTGAAATCTGCAGCGACAAATCTTTCCCTGTATTTCAGGGTGAGAGAACTGAAGTCAACATTGAAAAGTGAAAAAGTTACAGGATTGAAAATCGCCTCAAAATTTCGGGCAAAACCGGTTGCAGAGGTACCTTCAAGAGTTGAGAACTGGTTTTTGTTCAAAATACTCCCGGCAATCTCACCTTTGAACCGAAGGTATTCCAGTGGTTGGTACTCTATCACAAAATTTGCTGCCTGCCGTTTTTCCGGCAGAGGGATGAAAATTACAGGAGAATAGACCCCAATCCCTTTCCCGACATACCTGAACTTCCCGATCGATTCTCGGGTATAATCACCGTTTCCCGCACCGGTATAACTGAATGAGACATTATAAACAGCATTCTGTGAACCCGGATTATACAAATAATATTGCAAAGCCTGACCGGTTCCCGTCACTGTATCGCGTTTTTCGTAAAACCCGTTTCTTCTTCCTGTTGAATCAGGATCCGCCAGCCTCTCACCCGGTTTTGTGGCTTTGTTTCTGTCTCCGCCCGCATTTTTGAGAATCTCCTTGTCCTGATCGGAAAGGGAAAAATCGATTGGATTATCTTTGTCATCACCCTCCTGAATAAATTGCAGGCTGTATTTCAGCTTTGAGCTGAAGAGTTCACCATCAGTACCTGCTGAGAAAAAATTCCTTCCATATTTCCTGTCTGAATACTCGAAATCAACATTTATTCTGGATGAAGAGGTGATTACTCTTCTTGTAGTAAAGATCAGTTCACCACTGGAATAATCAATTGTATAGTCATTATTGTCACCCCGTCGCATTTCTTCTCCGTTCAGAAAAACTTTTTCCGATCCGGCTATTATTATGATGTCCCTTTCACCATTGCTGCCTGATAATCTGTATGGTCCCTGCACTCCCTCCTGTCCTTGAAACACATTTGAATTAAACTTTCCTCTCGAACTCGCCAAAGCGAAAAAACCGTTGAATTTATCGTATTTCACCTCTCCGTATAAACCCTGAAGTTTTCGGCTCACCCTGCCAAATTCTCCACGGCTTGAAATAAGATCGTAGTCGCCAAAAACGCCTCTCGCATTTGGGTGTGTAATCTGGATAAATACCTTGTCTATTTCGTCAAGTCTTTCAGTGTTCCCTTCCGGTTGAATTGGAGTATTCTCGTCAGAAAGTGCAGCAACAATTTCTATATCATCAGTCAGTTTCCCGCTTAACTGAAGCTTCAACCCGCTTTGAAGCGAGAGATCTTTATTCGTTCCAAAAGTAAAACCTCTAACAAGGGTTCCGCTCTTTTGAATGTTCTGCCCAAAAATGTTATCGGGAGACAGGAAGGAGTCAAAACCTTTGAATCCCCTGATGGTATCTTCCCCTGCCAGGGTCACAAAAGACTGCAGTTCCCGTTTTTTATAAATCTTCGACAGGGAGGATTGAAGAGCCTGATACTCAATTCTCAGTGTATCAAAAATTGAATATGAAAGTGATTCGGAGAGAGAGAAGAAACCTGAAAGATAGTCAATAGTATAGTCGGTCTGAAGCAGCACTTTATCCCTGATTGTGATTATCTCGCTCCCGGGTTTTACTCCGGTCGCCTCGAGTTCGTATTTGTTGCTTACCTTTACCGGCAGATACTGCACCTTGATCTTGTAAGAACCTGATTGACCATTTCCTGAAAAGCTCCAAAGAAGAAAAAAAATCAGAACAAGGCTTAGCCACCTCATTAAATATCCACTGATTGCTTCTATGAGTATTTATTGTAATGTGAAATTACAACATTTTTTACCTCATCAACAGTAATTCTTAAGAGGCACTCTCTTACCGGACAGGTTCTTCCCGCACCATATTCACAATAGTTAAACGCAACCGGTGAACAATTCAATTCTCTGTTAATTGCGATGTGTTGATCTCCGGGCTGTTTACAGAAATTTGGATTTGTCGGTCCGAAAATTGCCACTGTAGGCACACCAAACCAGGCTGCTACATGAACAGGCCCGGTATCATTTGCAACGAGCAAGGCAGTGCTTTTCAAGATCGGGGCGTATTCATCTATCGACTTCAACTCTGTAATCCTGATGTGTGAATCTACGAGTGATGATTTAATATCTTCACTCAGTTTCCCTTTTTCCACGACAAAATTGACCTCAAACGATTCACTCAGATCAATCGCAAGCGTTATCATATTTTTCACTCCCCACATTTTTTCATCCCAGCCGGCAAATGGAGTCAGGATTATTTCTTTTCCTCTTGCGGTCGACAAAGGAAAAATCCATGATTCAGGTTTTCTATCAATTATTTTGTAACTGTCAACAGCATCAAAATAAATATCGATGAGATGAGGCTCTTTCCGCATGGACTTAAAACTGTCGAAAGCGGTGCTGTAAGCCTCTCTGGAAATTCCGTGGAACCGCCTGCCACCTGAAAGCAGCATTGTTAATACTGACTGTGGATTCTCTGAAAAATTAATTACAACTCCGCATTTGGTTGCTCTGGCTTTTTTAATAACAGACATTGATGGAATTTTACCACCTTGAAGAAACTCTGTGCTGTCAACATACACAAATTTTATTCCCGGCAATTCCTTGTTGAACAAAAAACTGAATTTACTGTAAGTAAGAACCGTGATCTGAACCGACACTTCCTCTTCTGAGAGTCTTTTGAGGGCATGAAGTGAAAGGATGGTATCACCTATGTTATTAAAAGAAATTATGAGAATATCCTTACCGGAAGATGAAAACATGCGGGATAACAACTTCATAATGAAGACTAAAAATCTTGTGAAAGACTTCAGGAAATTATTGTTATCGAGATTTAAGGAACCTGGAAACGATTTCCTCATAAACTGAGTTTCGGGTGATGTGTAAAATTAATGGATATGCTAAAATAAAACATAAAGGAAGAATAAGAGTGGTCAAATTAAATTGACTGACCAGTAAATAGCAAACTAACAATATCATCGATGAATAAAGCAGGAAGAAAAATGCGTTTTTCACTAATTCAGGATTTAATCTGAAGCCCGATCTTTTAAAGATGAAGGCGAGACACATTACAGATTGAACTATATAGGTAATCGAAGTTGAAAGTGCGAGTCCATTCTGATGCATATTTTCACTTAGAACTAGTGAAAGGATGTATTTAAGAATTAAACCCGCGAGCGAAATTAAAACGAGAGCAGTACTCCCCTTCAGACTGTATGCATATTTCAATCCGACTGCAAATATTGCGTACAGAGGGAGGCTAATTGCATAGTAAACCAGAGTCCCTTCTGTCAGGAGAGTGGAATCGCCTGTAAATTTACCCCGCTGATAGAGTAACCCAATAATTTCCCCACCTGCAAAAATAAAAATGATTGAGGCAGGGATAAACACAAGAAGAATAACCTCTATCGCCTTCGTAAATTTTGCGTTTGCCTCTTTCAAGTCACCTTTAGCAACATTTGCAGCAAAATCGGGTAACAATGCACTTCCAAGTGCTGTTGTAAAGATGGTAACGGGAAGCATGTATATGATATACGAGTAGTTAAGTGAGGCAATACCGCCGGGTTCAGTGTTTGTATAAAACAGTCTGTCTATGAAAAAGAAAATCTGTCCCACCACTTCCACAAAGAGTGTATTAAGGAAGATAAGCCAGGAAACATTTTTTGAGATCGCAAGAGAGAATTTGAATTTCCCCCTGAACATATTCTTACTGCCAAAAAGTAGATGTGTAACCTGGATCATGCTGCCCATGATGTAACCGGCTATTATCGCCATGGTTCCCAGCCAGGCAGAGAAGAAGAAAACTGTGAAAATTATTGAAAGATTTGTCCACACCTGAGAAAGATAGGTAACCTTAAATTTGAACTCTGCTATCAAATACGCAGACAAGATACTGATTATGGCATTCAAAGGCACGGTTAGAAGTGCCATTTCAAAAAGTTGATTTATTGCGGTGTGGTCGGATCCGCTCGAGGTCTCGAGAAAAAGAGATATTACTCCGTCAGAGGCGAAGTAAAGACCCGCTGCCACCAGGGTTACGAGTCCCGTGAAAAGAAGCATCGTGGAAACAAAAAAGGAATTTGCTTCTTCGGGGTCTTTCGATTTGAGATCATTGTAGATGGGGATGAAGTAGTTTTGAGCCTGATAAAACAGAATACTGTTCAGCATCGCAGGAATGGTGTATGCTATAAGGAAATATTCGAAATCCTTGCCAACCCCAAATTTCCCGGCAAACAAAATTTCCCTGAAAAAACCGGTTCCCTTGGAAAGAACTTGAGCCACTACTACTATCAGAGCAGCTCCGCCAACTCCTTGAAATATGTGTTTTATTCTATCTTTTACCAAAACAGGTGAGTTTTTTCTAACAATTCAGGGGGGTTAGCTTAAATATTTTTTTACTTCATCTTCTTTTCTGAAGTAATACAAAAAGGTAAGAGTAAAAAAGAGAAACGCTGCAGCCAGGACCGACTGAAACATTTTTGGGGAAGATGTCCTCAATGGGGGCACAGCCGTATCAAGTACTTCGATGGTTGGAATGTCTTTCTGTTCCTGTATCAGCTCTTTAAAATATTGCTGTTGAAGAAGTGAATATACTTCGCTTAAGACCCGGACTTCCCTGTAATAGTTTGAAAGTTTTACCCCCAAAGCAGGAGCTTCTTTGAATCCAACAAACAATTCATCGGAGTTGGTCTGAAACTTGTTATATTCTTTTTGAAGTGATGCAAGTTTACTTTTTACTGCCTCAACCTCGGGAGAGGTTTCACTCATCGTCTTCAATCTGAATTCGAGCTCAATCTGTGTTGCAAGAATGTCACTCTTCACTTTGGCTGCAGCGTCAATTGCTGCTTTTAATTGTTCGGGAAGTGCAATGGTCTTATTTTCCTTCTGAAACTTTGCCATTGCATTTTCGGCACTGTCCAAATCACTTTTAGTAGTTACCAGTCTTCCTTCAATAAACTCCCTTGTCAATTTCGCCTTACTGTGAAGTTTGCTCCTGTTTATGCTGTCCAAAGCCGCAACAAATGTGTTGCTCACCAAAGCAGCGAATTCAGCAGCACCTTTTCTGTCAGAGTCATTTCTTCCGAAATATCCGGTCTTGATCGAAAAGCCAATCTTGATTATGCCTTCCTTAGTTACTTCAACTTCCAAATCACCAAGTATTTTGGAATGCAATTCTGTCAGGTTGGATGTGTTGTAATACTTTTTCAGATCAACTTTTTTTATCACATATTCGGTAGCTGAACGGCTTTTGACTATTTCAGCATACAATTGTGAACTGCCTGAAGCCCCGCCCGTGACCAGACCCCCAAGGTCCTGTCCACCCAGCAATCCCGCAAGTCCCTGTGATTTGGGTGATTCGGGGGGAAGAACTGAAGAAGTAGCGGTAAAGGTCAATGGATAGACGAAGTAGAGAATTACTGTATAGACAACAAGTACCGTGAACGAAATTCCGAGTATTTTAACATAATTCTTAAAGAAAGTTGAAAAAATTGTCTTCATTATCTGGTACTGATTATAACTGCCACGGTTGCGGCTATTACCGTTGCCAACTGGCCAAGAATAGTTAGTGTATCTTTGAACACATCCCAGAATTTCGGTGCTTGAGGCTTTTCCGGAATCCAAATGGTATCGCCCGGTTCGAGCTTGATAACTTTATCTTCCTCAACCCATTCACCGGTTCTACCTTTTATTACCCTGACCTTTCCCTCTTCGGCTCTCCATGCGAAACCACCTGCGATATTAATATAATCTCTGACTGAAAAATCGGGATTGAATTCCAGATTCCCGGGGAATACTGCCTGACCGATTATTGTTATGTAGTCTTTCTTCTCTATCACAAAAATCTGATCATTTTTCTTCAAGATCAAGTCGTCTGTTTTATCACGAAAGACTTTCTGAAAGTCAATAACAATCCTGCCGTGACGCTGACGGGATTTTGATTTAAGATAATCATACTCGTCATCAGTCATATCTTTTCGGGGTATTAATTTAATTCTCTCAAATTCAGGATCATAAGCGGATTCACCAGAGGCCCGAATAATGTATGAGTTTTTCATCGATGCCTTTTCAAGAAACCCGCCTGCTTCAGGAATAATTTGGGAGAGTTTTGTCACCCCCTCAGTAATCTTGTAAGGCCCGGGATATCTGACAAAGCCATCAATAATAACAATGTTCTCTTGAAGATAGAGCGGTTTTGTGCGTACAACTATTCTGTCTTTGTTTTGTAACTTAAAGCCACCGGAAATCAAATAGCCCGAACTCTCGCGGATGCTGTTTTGGGTATGATTGTCATCCGCAAATCGAATCACTTCAATTGTATCAAGAAATGCAGCATCGAGATATCCTCCTGCAATTTTAAGAAGTTCAGCATAAGTTTCCCCTTCTTTATACTCATAAACCCCGGGATATTTGACCATACCTGATAGACTGACGGTCTTGTCAAGTTTGTCGACCATAATATAATCGCCTTCTTCGAGCAATGGATTCTGATTTCTGTCCGCAAGTCTGATGAATGACAGCAGATCAATATATTTTGTTCCACCGTCTTTCGAAATGATTTTTATGTTTCTGATATTGGCAACGGGTGTAAAACCCCCATCCATCAGAATGTCATTTAATCGTGAGTTTGCAAGAACGACTTTACTCCCCTTCTTTAAAACCTCACCATAAATCGCAATTTTTATCCTTCTTATACCTGATAGAGTTACGAAGATATTTTTACTCTTGTATTTCCTGGCAAATTCGGCTCTGATCTTATCTTTGGCATCTCTAAGAGTCAAACCGCTCAGCTTAATCATTCCGATTTTTGGCAGAAGAAGAAGACCATCCGGGTTTATTTTAGCATCAAAAACAAGAGTTTCGATATCATCGAGACTGATCTTGAACTGATCTCCAGGTCCAACCAAATAGACATTTTCATCGACACCTCCTTCAACCACAGCAATGTCATCATTTTTTTGGATTGAAGAATCGGTGATTATAAATGCCCTGTCAGCATATGAAGGCAGGTCTTGTGAACGGATCACGGTAGAAAAAAGAGAAAGGAACAGCATCACTGCCGTTCCTTTTCCAAAAATAGAGAATATTTTGATTAGCTGTCTCATCGCAGGACTATGCGTTTTCTCCGGTTTTAGTCGAGCGTGAGTAGTAATAGTAATATTTGTAGTATGAACCATAGGAGCTCTTATAGACAAAATTATTAAGTACTGCACCAATAAAGTGATGTGTACCCTGTCTCATAATCTCACCGGCTCTTCTCAAGAGTTCCATCTCAGTAGTATCGGCTGAAACAACCAAAATTGATCCGTCAACATATCTTGACAGAATCTCGGAATCTGTTACGGCTATTACAGGTGGAGTATCCAGGATTATGAAGTCATACCTGCCTCTTAACTCATTCAGGAAGTTTAGCATCGCTTCTGATTCCATCAACTCCGCCGGATTTGGAGGAATGGTACCGCAGGGAATGAAATCCAGATTAGGCATTTCAGTTGTACGGATAATCTCATCCAAAGTGTTATGGCTGAACAGATAATCAACCAAACCGGGGTGTCTGTTCATATTGAAAACATTATGAACTCTGGGTTTTCTTAAATCGCAGTCAACCAAAAGTACTTTTTTGTTGATCTGTGAAAAGCTTCCTGCAAGGTTTGTTGCAATGATTGTTTTACCTTCAGTAGGAGCTGATGAGGTTACAAGAATTACTTTCATCTTGGCAGCATCAGGAGTGGTAAATTGCAAACGGGTCCTGAGTGCTCTGAATGCTTCGGCAGGAATTGAGTCAGGTTTTGAGAATACAATAAACTCGTTCGAACTTCCCTTCGTTGCATCAATACCCTCAATTCTCGGAATCCATGAAAGTACATTGAAGCCAAGTTTTGTGAGTTGATCAGGAGTTTTTACGGTCTTGTCGAAGTAATCTCTCACAAATACATATGAAATTGATACAACGAGACCCAACACAATACCGATGATAACAATCAGGGTACGGTTTGGTTTGGCAGGTGAAGTCATCACCCTTGCAACTTCAATCACTACCACATTACCTGGTTGCGACTGTTCATTTATGACGGCTTCCTGAAATCTCTGTTCGATCAGCGTGTAAAGTTTTTCAAGCCCTTCACGGGTTCTTGTAAGCTTTGCAAGTTCTATGGCACTTCTTGGAAGTGTCCCAAATTTTCCTTCATACTGTGCCAACTGGCTTGTGACTTGGGCTATCGAAAAGGTCAGTCCCTTTTCCTGAATATCCAATTCCAAAAGCTTTAATGCAACTGTTTTGTATTCTTCAGGTGTGTTTGCCACCGCGCTTTTCTGGAAGGTTTCTACTTTTTCATTAAGCTTATCTTTAAGAAGATTGATTTTGACATCAATCTCTTTCAGAGCTCTGGCATTCTTGGGATCTTTTTCATTGCCAACAACAAGTAATTTCTGAATCTCCAGTTTGGCAATTTCTGTCTGGAGTTGGTCAAAATAACCTTTTACCTCATATTGTGCGAGGTAATCAAGTGCATCAGGATCAAGCTTTGCAAGTTTGGCTTTGTATGATTCGATTGCATTTTGAGTCGATTTCAACTCTATTTCATACATCCCCTTGCTGGCTTCAAGAGTGGAAATCTGTGAAATCAGATTGGAAGCCTGATTGTCGAGGGCTATAATTCCCCCGCTCTCCTGAAAAGTCTTTAACATATCCTCAGCCTGATTCAAAGCCTCAAGCTTTTCACCCCGCTGTTGATCAAGGTAATTTTTGATTACAACAAGCTGGTCACGATTGAACATCAGGTTTAGGTTGCGGTACTCGGAAGAATATGTATTGGCTATCAGAGCCGCTTCATATGGTGAAGGTGAACTCGCCGAAAGAATTACAAAATCCAGGCCTCTTTTTTGTTCAACAGTCACGAGACTTGAGAGAGTAATTGCGAGTTGTTCTTTGGTCATCAGTTTTTTCTTGCTCTGGTCGAGTCTGTCACTGGTCAAAAGAACAGAGAAAGTGTCTTTTTTCTGCGCATTATTGAATGAATCAATAAGTGCGGAGGCCACTCTTTCTCTTAGAGTATAACTTTTAATGACCTCAATTTCATTTGAGATGAATCTATCCTCTGAACCAAATGGTTGAAGAAGCGGGTTCGATTCAAGAATATTACCGGAGTTTTTATTGATTTTTACAAGTGTTGTAGAATTGTAGATATCAACCGCATTTATTGCGTAAACCAGGGCAAAAATGAAGGAAACAGCAGTAATAATAAGTATAGGGAGCAGGTTTCCCCTGATCAATTGAAGATAATCTACAATTGATTTCGTTTCCTGGAATTGCGAATTGTTGAATTCTGTATCCAAAAGTTCCTCTAATTTCGTGTAATATTCAGGATTAAAATAGTTAATGATATAGCAGCAGATAGAACCTGCAGTGCTATAGAGAGATAATCTCTAAAGAAAAATCTTGGCTCACCCTTCAAAAGAAGAATATCGCCCGGTTGAAGTCTCGGGATGGTATCCACGGGACGGATATGATCCTCCCAAAGGAGGGAATTGTAATTCAGTTCGAGAACCCTGTTACCGGTGCTGGAAATTAACGAACTGTCTTTTGCATTTTTAGGTGGTGGAAATGCGGCGGTATCACTGTTGGCGAATCTAAACAATGCTATCTGCTCAAGCAATGCATCTGTGGTAGGACCACCGGCAAACGCAAGCAGGTCAAGCACCGTTGTTCCTTCGGGGACAAGATATTTACCCGGAAACTTTACATATCCGAGGGCAGAGACTGTAATATTTATTCTGTCGGGATCTGAATAATCATAGAACGCACCACCTGTTTGCCTTATGGTAGCATCCCTTCCAACTTTCACATCCTGTGCTTTAATAATAAATGTTGTGCTAAAAACCAGAAGAAAGAACAGTAATTTGGTAAACCTCATGTCTCTACTTTTTATTTATGATGTGCAAATATATTGATTATTTCAAACTTTTTAAAGCGTATTTAGTTTCTTAACTCAATTTTAATTGAAAATGCGGCAAGAAAAGTACCTAAAAAGGCTATTAAAGGAGCAGATACCCAAGAGAGCATCACTCCCACGGTATCGGACGAATTCGAAATGTTTATTTCTAAAAATTCCAAACCTGAATTTACAACAATTCCATGGAATAAATATGTGATAAATGCACACATTATCCCAAGTGAGAGGGTTGAAATGTAAGCCGGAAGCTTTATTTTCATCAGACTCCCGCCAACCAGCCTCATTGTATTAAAATCCTCGCTTCTCGCAGCAAATGCGGAACGAATCGAAGTATAAGCAAGATAAAGGGCTATGAAAAGGAATACAGCAGAAACAATTATCGTTATCAATCTGATTCTTTTTGTAAAAACCATCACTTCTTCAAGCTTCCCGGCACGAAATTCAAATCCCGTAATTCCTTGTTTTTGTGCAATCGTTTCAGAAATTTTGCCCAGCCCTGAAATCTCATTCGTTTGGGAGTCAAAAGCAACAATCAGTGATGCCGGTAATGGATTGACACTCAGAATTTTACTAAAATCCTCACCCGTTTGTCTGATAAACTCTTTACGGGCTTCATCCTTGCTTAGAAACTCTACTTTTTTTACCGCGGGTGCTTTTCCAATTTCTGCAACCAAGAGATTAATTGCAGACTCTGAAAGTGAATCTTCAAGATAAAACGAAGCTGTAACATTCTTTTTCAGATTTTCCTGCAGTGCCGAGGAAAAATTGGTAAACAGATATGATGCCACAATAAAGTTTGATGCTAGCAGCAGGGAAATAAATGTAATTACCGATGTAATTCCGGCATATTTTAAGTTTCGATAGGCTTCTTTAATGTAAAATGTCATATTCTATAGATTTGATTCGTCGATCCAGCGGGCAATCTGCCACTTGTTTGTAATCGCATTTTTTTCCAGATTAAGATTAACTCTGCCATTTATTCTGACAATATCGTTTGGGTTAAAAGTGATTGTAAGATTAAAACTCCGAACGATATTCAGTTTTAGTGAATCCCCGCTCGACAAAATTATGTTGTTCCAAACGAGATCGAGCCTTTCAGAATTTGAGAAAAGTCCCGAAGTGGTTCTTAGTTCCTCTTCCCTTCCCCATGTAACATCTGCACCAAGGTCGTAATCACGAAATGTAAAAATGAAATCATCCTTTATCAGAGCAGAGTATATACTCGTGTCTTTAAAAGTATAAGCATAACGAAGGTTAACAAAGATGCCATCAGATGTGGAAAGATCGCTCAGCACTCCTCCACCCGAGTCAGGATCAGTGTAGTGTCCGGGTGAAAATGGATTTTCACATCCCCCAATAAAAAGAACTAAAATGAGTATCATTCCTTTCAGGAATTTTCTCAATTGAAGTATCCTTTCAATTCACTCCATGTGGCAACTTCTCCCGATTTTATATCCTGCCACTGATAAATTGTCCACAATTGTTGTTTGTCCCTCAAAAGTTTGAATTGCAACTTTCCGCTGTAGACATTCGCCAGTCCTTGAATGTTGTGAGGAACAGTCATATTATAATTTGCAGAAAGATAGGCACTGTCGCCAAACGATACAAGTTGCTGCTGATCAAGCGTCAAACTGATCGCAGACTCCTTTGGGATTTTATTAATTATATTGTTCAGATATTGTTCTTCATCTTTTACCGACCAGCCCGAAACAAGAACGGCGTACTTCGAAACCGCTTCGGCGTTTGCAATATACTGGAATGACTTCCCGTTTTTTGTCGAATCGCTGAAAGATTTGAGATAATACTGGGTACTTTTGGTCGTTATGGAATTTATCATGTTCGTAATGACACTGTTCACATCTACAGGTTGAAGATAGTTGAACCTTGGTACATCAGGTGACTCAGGCGGTCTCGTACTAAAAATGTCGCAACCGGCAAAAACGACAGGCAAAAATACAAGAACTAAGAGGCGATGCATATAAATCTTGGCGATCCTTTCAGGTTAAAACTGTTTCCATCATAATCACCATACAATGACAGATTTTCTGCACCAAATTCATCCAATATCGATAAAATTTCTTCTGCATCAAATAATCTTACTGATTCCCGAAAACTGTAACTATTCTCCCCTTCCTCAATTTCGATGTCTTTTACTACCCTGTTGTTCTCGATTTTTCGATTCTCTATATATCGTGCACCGTCAATGACAGTATCGGAGAACGGAACGAGATTAGCTTTCAGATAATGGACATTCAAAAAATCGAGTAAAAATCGACCCGACTTTTTTTTGAGAGAAAATGCATTCTTCAAAGCAAGCCGGTTTTCTGCATCTGATTCAAAATATCCCCAACTTGTGAAAATATTCATCACAAGATCGAAATTCGCCTTAAACGGTATCGATCTTATATCTCCCCTCACTAAATTCAGATCCACCCCGGCTCCTCTAGCCTCAGATTGAGCAACACTCAATAGTCTGTTACTCAAATCATAACCGGTGACATTGTATCCCCTCCTTGCAAATTCGATGGAATGCCTGCCAGAACCACACCCTACATCCAAAACCCTTCCCTTGCTATGCTCCGGTATCTGCTGTTTTACAAGCTCGATCAACTTTAACGCATCATTCCTGTCACGGTGTCTGTAGAGCGAAAGGTAATGTTCAGATTCAAACCAGTTTTTGAACCAGGTTTTACCCGGCTCAACTGTCTTTTCAATAGTCAAAAGCTGCTCCTGCCGGTAACTGCCCGACCGATAGTGGCATCATCTGCAAATTCGATATTACCGCCAATGGGTACCCCTCTGGCAATCCTGCTCACGGATACCCCAAAAGGTGAAATCAGCCTGTTCAGGTATAATGAAGTGGCCTCTCCTTCTGTGTCGGGATTTAGTGCGAGAATCACTTCCTTTACTCCATCATCAAGTCGAATGAGAAGTTCCTTTATCTTGAGATTCTCGGGGCCAACACCGTTCAGGGGAGAAAGCACTCCCCCCAGAACATGATAACTACCATTAAACTCGTGAGACCTTTCTACGGCTATCACATCGTTGATATCCTCAACGACACAGATGATTGATTTATCTCTTTTCTCCGAACTGCAAATATCACAAACTTCATGTTCGCCTATGTTGAAGCAAATCCTGCAAAATTTGAGTTTTGTTTTAAGTCCGGTGAGCGATTCAATCAACTTATCGATCTCTTCAGGTTGTTGTCTCAATAGAAACAGGGCAAGTCTCCTCGCACTCTTGGCTCCAACTCCCGGGAATTTTGAAAATTCTTCCACCACAGCTTGAAGTGGTGCTGCAAGATTCATCGCTTAGAAACCCGGGATGTTCATTCCGGGAGGAATCACACCTTTAGTAAGTTTTCCCATCTCTTCTTCATGCATTTTTTTCGAAGCTGCAATGGCTTTATTTACTGCTGCAACTATCAAATCTTCAAGCACTTCTTTATCATCGGGCACAATAACTGCAGGATCGAGGACTATCGATACCAGTTCATTATTTCCGTTTACAGTTGCTTTTATCATTCCACCACCGGCTTCCTCAGTTACAGTTTTTGCACCGAGCTCCTGTTGAAGTTTAGCCATGTCTTCCTGAAGCTTTTGAACTTGACGCATCATCTGTTGCATGTTGGGTTTACCACCGAACATTAATCCTCCGGATTTTTGAGTATTTTTTTAGAAAATGTTTATTTATGTAACTTGTTAACTTTATATTTGCCATTTATATATTTTTATTGTTGAATTGTAATAAAAAATGCAGATAGAATTAGAGAGTAAGTTCAGTTCAATCTTAAACAGCAAAAAACACAATGCTAATTTACGAGGAAATTCGTTAATTATTTCCCCACAACTTTCTGACTATCTTAAAGAGTTTAATTTACCTCTCTATTTTTCAGACAGGAACCCGGGAGTTGAACCGGCTGAAGGTGTCGGAGCCGGTTATTATATAAGTGTATTCAATTTCGCGAATAGTTATATTGCAAAAGCTGCCGGTGTTGAGGTGCTCTCGCCGCTCAAATTACCGGCATATCTGGTTTATATCGATGAAAATACTGAATATCCCGCAGGTGAATCATTGCTCTTTTCTCTCGGAATTACCGTTCCCGAAGATTTTCGTGCAGCACTCAAGTTGTCCTTTAAGTTTAACGCGGTCTTAAGATCCTTTTTTGAAAGACGGGGATCGGATTTAGTCTCGATTAAAGTAAAATTTGTATTAAATGATAACAAGGTACTGCTCAATGGTGATTTGACATACTCGGATATACTTCTTTTACCAACTGAGAGTAACAGAGATTTATTAAAATATGTGACTGCACCTGATGAAAAAAACACTAAAAAACACATAAAATTCATAAACAAAATTTTGGAATAAATGTTTACTAAATACGGCTATTTTACTATTGGAGTTGTTCTCGTTTTATCTTTCCTGTTGATTGCAGCAGGCATCTGGTTTATTGAAAAACCCCTGATAAAATATGCACTTTTCGTTGTGGCTGCTTTTTTGACAATATTTACATTGAACTTTTTCAGAGACCCGGAACGCACCCCGCCTGCAGGCGATGATATCATTATCTCTCCTGCCGATGGCAAAGTGCTGTTCATAAAAGAAGTCTATGATGATGAGTATCTAAAAAGCAAAGCGCTACAGGTTTCCATATTCATGTCACCACTTAATGTTCATGTAAACAGAATCCCGATTGATGGAAAAGTGGAATATCTGAAATATCACGAGGGAAAATATCTTGTTGCCTGGGACGATAAAGCATCTTCTGAAAATGAAAGATTTCTTACCGGAATTGATTACGGTAAAGGTAAACTCCTCTTTTCTCAGATTGCAGGATATGTAGCCCGTCGAATCGTAAACGACCTGAAAACCGGTACATCTGTGAAAAAGGGTGAAAGATTTGGAATGATAAAATTTGGTAGTCGTGTCGATGTTCTTGTCCCCCTCGGGTCGGTTCCGCAGGTGAAGGAAGGCGATATGGTTACTGCCGGAGAAACCATTTTGTTCAAATTACAGCAGGATTCAAAAAAATGATAAATAATAAACGGGCTATTGTGCCCGGATTGCTAACACTGGGCAATCTTACCTGTGGATATCTGTCCATAGTGTTCGCTGCTCAGGGGGAATTTGTAACGGCGGGATACCTGATTATTGCATCAGCGTTTTTTGATTTGATTGACGGTCTTGCCGCAAGACTCCTGAACGCAGCTTCCAATTTCGGTGTGCAACTCGATTCGCTCGCCGATATCGTCGGTTTCGGGGCTCCAACAGCTTTTCTGGTCTACAAATTCAAACTTGAGGAATTTGGAACCTGGGGACTGGTAATCAGCCTTCTTTTTCTGGTCAGTGGTGCACTCAGACTTGCAAGATTCAACACTCAGGTAAGCTCTGACCTTAAGAAAAAAGACTATACCGGAATCCCTATCCCTGTTGGTGCGTTAATCGTTACACTTCTAATACTGGCACAAATTGATAAAGATATAGTCCCTTGGTCTTGGAAATGGCTTTTCCCGTTTGTTACAATTCTAACTGCTGCCGGAATGGTTTCAAAAATAAAGTTTGCGGCATTTCCCAAATTCAATAAGTCACTTATAGAAAAGTCACCCGTGGAGATATTACTGGTGCTGATTCTCCCCTTTGCGATCTATTTTTATGGAATAACAGGTCTCTTTTTCTTATTCATTTTTGGTATTTTATTTAACATAGCCAAAAGCTATGTTACTAGTCAGAAAAAAACAATTAAGCATCGGGCATAATGTGTTCAAAGCCAAAGTTATAGTCAAAAGAAGAAAGTCAATTCTCGACCCGCAAGGTAAAGCTGCCGAACAGGGAGCAAAACTTCTTGGATTCAATAATATCCAAAGCGTCAGAATGAATAAAGAAGTCGAGTTTTTCGTGAATCTTGCCTCCAAAGAAGAGGCATTTAGGGAAGTTAGTGAGTTCTCTGAAAAACTGCTGGCAAATCCGATTATGGAAGATTATGAAATACAACTCGAAGAAGTAGATGAAGCCTAAATTTGGTGTGGTTGTTTTTCCCGGTTCAAACTGCGATCACGACGCGTACTATGCTCTAAAGCATGAACTTGGATATGAAGTCGAGTTTTTGTGGCATAAAGAGCACTCCCTGAAGGATTGTAATGTCATAATTCTCCCCGGAGGCTTTTCGTACGGCGACTACATAAGATGCGGCGCAGTGGCAAAACTCTCCCCCATTATGCGCGAAGTAATCCGTTTTGCCAATGATGGCGGAATTGTGATTGGAATATGCAACGGTTTTCAAATACTTTGTGAAACGGGACTTCTCCCCGGCGTATTGATCAAAAACCGTGATTTGAAATTTATTTGTGAAGATGTGTATCTAAAAGTAACCGGGAAGTCGAAACTCTTTGCTGATGGAAATCACAACTCTGTATTCAAAATACCGATAGCCCATGGTGAAGGTAATTATTTTATTGAAGAAGAAAAACTTGCAGAACTTGAAAGTAACAATCAGGTTCTTTTCCGTTACTGCACCACAGTTGGTGAGGTCTCTGAAGATGCAAATCCGAATGGCTCACTAAACAATATTGCAGGAATTACCAATGTTTCAGGTAATGTCCTTGGTATGATGCCACACCCCGAGAGAGCCTGTAGCAAGACCCTGGGGAATGATTCGGGCAAGTTCATTTTTCTTTCAATTGCAGAATTTTTAAAAACTAAAGAGGTAGAAAATGTTTTCTAATCTAGGACCACTCGAGATATTTCTCATAGTTCTTGTCGTACTCCTCCTGTTCGGCGCGAAAAAAATCCCTGAGCTGGCACAAGGTGTTGGTAAAGGAATGAGAGAATTCAAAAGAGCAATAAAAGATGTTGAGCAAGACATCAAAGTTGATGACAACAAGGATCAGCCTAAAAATCCCTGACACCGGTCAATAGTTGCTTACCTACAATACCATTTCTGAAAAACGGGATCTTCTGCTGTCAGGAGAACTCGATCTCATTGCAAATGTCAATTATTTTCTTCAGAAGATTAAGTCCTCTGAAGATATCAATGCATTTCTGCATGTAAACCATACGCTACCCCTTGATGCCGAAAGACTTTTGGAAAAACTGAGGTCCGGGGGCGCTCCGGGTAAACTTTTCGGTGCGGTAATAGCAGTCAAGGATGTCATTTCTGTCGAAGGGATGCCAATGACCTGCGGTTCCCGTATTCTGGAAGATTTTCAGCCTGTTTTCACCGCCACGGCGGTTCAAAAACTTATCGATGAGGATGCCCTTATTATTGGGAAACTCAATTGTGATGAGTTTGCAATGGGTTCGTCAAACGAGAATTCCGCCTTTGGCGCTGTTCTTAATCCTGTTGACAAAACAAGAGTCCCCGGTGGTTCTTCAGGTGGTTCCGCTGCTGCAGTAGCTGCAGGGCTTTGCGATGTAGCCCTCGGAAGCGATACTGGAGGTTCCATTAGACAACCGGCTGCCTTTTGTGGAGTGTATGGAATCAAACCAACTTACTCCCGGGTTTCCCGGTACGGTTTGACTGCATTCGCTTCCTCATTTGACTCGATAGGTCCAATCGCACACAATCCTGAAGACTGTGCACTTGTTTTGCAGATCATGGCCGATTATGATCAACTTGACTCCACTTCCACGAAAAACACCTCGACAATCTCTTACCCTGTTCAGAGAGTAACCAAAAAACTCAGGATTGGGATTCCTGTTGAATATATGGGCGAAGGTCTTGATGACGAAATTAAGGAAGCTGTGTTTGGTATAAAGTCAGAACTTGAAAAACTGGGTCATGCTGTCGAATCCGTTTCATTACCCTCGACCAAATATACTATCGCTGCCTATTATGTCCTGACAACCGCCGAGGCTGCTTCAAATCTATCGAGGTATGATGGAGTAAGATTCGGGAAGAGGTCGGGCAAAGGTGGGGGTCTGAAAGAGATGTATACTGCAACAAGATCTGAAGGATTTGGTACAGAAGTAAAACGCAGAATAATGCTTGGAAATTATGTACTCTCGGGTGGATATTACGAGGCATACTTCAATAAAGCTCAAAAGGTGAGAAGGCTTATCAAGAATGATTTCAGGAAGGTTTTCGAAAACTTTGATCTTATTCTGACGCCCGTGACTCCCGAACTTCCCTTTAAGTTCGGTGAGCGATCAAAAGACCCTCTTGCAATGTATTTAGGTGATATTTATACCACTTCTGTAAACCTTGCCGGTATACCCGGAATCTCGATTCCTGTCGGGACATCCAAAGATGGTCTCCCGATTGCAGTGCAGTTCATTGCCGCTGAATTCGCAGAGGATACTCTCCTCAGTATCGCAAAAATCCTACAAAAGCTCTGAAATAGAACTCATAATCATGTGTCCCATCTTGTCTCTCTTTGTCTTGAGATACTTGATGTTATTGGGATTCGGAGCAATCTCCAAAGGTACTCTGCTTTCAACAGAAATTCCATACTCGAGCAGATCATCAATCTTCTTTGGATTATTTGTTATAAGTTTCACACTCTTCAGTCCAAGTTCTTTAATTATTTGAGCACCAAGACCGTAATCCCTTGGATCGGCATCAAAACCAAGTTTTTCGTTGGCCTCCACCGTATCGAAACCCATATCCTGAAGTTTGTACGCTTTAAGTTTGTTGCTCAATCCTATTCCTCTTCCCTCCTGACGCAAATAAATCACAACTCCCTTGCCATAACCGTTTATTAAATCAAGCGAGTGGTTTAGCTGGTCGTGGCAGTCACATCTGAGAGAATGAAAAATATCACCTGTCAGACATTCCGAGTGAATCCTCACCATTACATTTTCCTCACCCGATACATCACCTTTAACTACAGCGATATGATCTTTTGAGTCGATATGCGATTTATAAAGATGAAGTTTGAAATCGCCATGAGATGTCGGGAAATTAATGGTGGTAATCTTAGTTATAAATTTCTCATTAATCATCCGGTGTTTCAGAATCTGCCTGACCGAGATCATCTTTAGATTGAATTTCACCGCAATTTCCTGAAGCTCTTTCATCCTTGCCATCTCACCGTCCTCTTTGAGAATCTCACAAAGGGTGCCGGCAGGATTCAAGCCCGAAATGCGGCAGAGATCAACTACAGCTTCGGTATGCCCTGCTCTTTTAACGACTCCACCTTCAGTATATCTGAGAGGGAAAATGTGCCCCGGGATGGCAAAGTCTTCTGTTTTTGCTTCGTCGGAAGCAAGGGCAAGGATGGTTTTTGCACGGTCAGAAGCAGAAATACCGGTAGTCGTACCTTCAACTGCATCTACCGAAACGGTAAAATTCGTCCCATGAAGGGCATTATTTGAGCCACTCATTAAGGGGATACCCAGGTGATCCAGTTTGCTCCCGTCCATTGCAACACATAATAGACCTCTGCCCTGAGTTATCATGAAGTTAACAATTTCGGGTGTTACAAATTCTGAAGCACAAACAAAGTCACCTTCGTTCTCACGGTTTTCATCATCAGTAATGATGATTACTTTTCCGTTCCGTAATTCAGAAACCGCTTCTTCTACCGTGCAAAACATCACTAATTCCGTTATTTCTTGTCTAAACTTGTGGTTGTACCGTCTGAATTCAATATTGCTGCTATTGCATTTTTATCGAATTTTATTTTTGTTGTGTCACCAACTTTAATCCAGACAACTTTATCTTCAACTGTGGTGACTTCACCATACATGCCACCTGAAGTAACCACTTTGTCCCCTTTTTGAACTTCGGAAAGGAGCTTTTCTCTCTCTTTCTGTCTTTTCTGCTGGGGTCTGATAATCATAAAATAAAAAATGAGGAAAATGGCACCGAACATTATCAGTGTACCCATCATTCCGCCGCCGCCTTCGCCTCCTGCAGGAGCCATTGCAAGCAAAGTTTCCATTTAATTCTCCGTTTCTTTTTTGTCTTGTTCTGTTATCTTATATAAAACTTGTTCTTTCCACTGCTTAAAATCCCCCGCTAAGATGTGCTTCCTTGCAGCTCTTGCGAGTTCAAGATAGAAGTGTACATTGTGAACCGAGACGAGTTCAAATCCCAAAAATTCGTTTGCAACCAGAAGATGCCTCAAATAAGCTCTCGTGTGATTCCTGCATGTGTAACAGTTGCAATTTTCGTCCAAAGGCGTAAAATCATTTTTATAGATCGAGTTTTTTATCCTTACCGGACCATTCCATGTAAAAATAAAACCTCTTCTGGCGTTTCTGGTCGGCATAACACAATCAAACATGTCCACACCCCGCTCGATAGCTTCAAGGATGTTTTCTGGTTTGCCTACACCCATGAGGTATCTTGGTCTGTCAACTCGCATAAAATCAGTAGTAAAATCGACAATATCATACATCGATTCCGCAGGCTCACCTACTGCCAATCCACCTATGGCATATCCTTCAAAATCGATATCCAACAGCGATTTCACCGATTCCTCCCTTAAATCCTTGTAAGTACTTCCCTGAATTATCCCAAACTGATTTTGTTCAAATCCGTAGAGTCCCGAAGTCTTGAGAAATGCTTCCCTGTTCAGAATTGCCCAGGCTGAAGTCATTTTGGTCGAATGTTTTGCGTATTCATAGGTGCATGGGTATGGAGTACATTCATCCAGTACCATCATGATATCAGATCCGATGGACCTTTGGATATTTACAACTTTTTCAGGGGTAAAGAAGTGCTTCGAACCATCAAGATGTGACTTAAACTCAACTCCGTCATGCTTTATTTTACGCAAATCAGAGAGGGAAAAAACCTGAAACCCGCCGCTGTCGGTAAGTATTGGTCTGTCCCAGTTGATGAATTTATGCAACCCTCCGGCTGCCTCAAGTGTCTCAGTCCCCGGTCTCAAGTAGAGATGATAAGTATTTCCAAGTATGATATCTGCATTGATATCATCTTTCAGATAAGAAAAATTTACTGCCTTTACAGTCCCCTGAGTACCTACAGGCATAAAAATTGGCGTTTTAACCACCCCGTGTGCAGTAGTAAATTCGCCTGCTCTCGCCTTGGAATCCTTATTGGTGGTTAGTAACTTAAAATTCAGACTCAATAAATCTCAAAAATTGTGATTTAAAATTTACTTCTTTTAAAACTCTCTAACAAATTAATAAAGCAGTGGTATTATTTATAAAGAAAATCCCGGCAACAAAATGTCGCCGGGATAAGTAAAAAGTTGATTAAATTAATGTCTCAGACCTCAGTTCCTCGGGGGCTCCGGGGTTCCGAAGTTCTTATTTTACCAGGGTCATCTTTCGGCTGATCTTTACATTCTCGCCTGAAAGTTCGTAGAAATAGACTCCACTCGCAAATCCGGTCGCATTGAAATCAACAGTATAGACACCTGATTGTTTTTGCTCATTAAAAAGCCTAACAACCTCTTTGCCTGTAATGTCATATATCTTCAACGAATAAACTCCCGCCTTTGCGATTGAATAATTGATCACGGTGGATGGATTAAACGGATTTGGATAGTTTTGCTGCAATGAGAATTCTGCCGGAAGGTTATCACTCTCCCCGGTCGAGCTTGGGAGTGGTATAGTAATTGAACCAAACCCGGCGACAGAATATTCTTTTGCCAGGAGTCGTTCCAGCCATGAACTCTCTCTCGTTTTGTTTACATCAAATGCTCCAAAATAAGCTCCAATTTTTCCGTTCACTGGCAATTTTAGTGCTGAACTTAACAGATCAATCGCTACTTCAAATTGCACTGCACCCGCTGTGGATTTTGCTGCAGCTTCAAGTCCGGAGGGATTGAGGAATCCCTGGGTAAAACCAACGCCTGCACTGTAAGGGAAATATGCAAGTTCGAGACCCGTTCCATCCCTTCTTACTCTGAAATAACCCTCCACGGAGTCCTGATAACTGAAATCCCTGTTTTTGTCGAAGGCAAATGTTACGAAATCATCAGTCGAAAGTGTGGAGTCGCCAAAAAGATCGAAACCAAGATACAGTTTCGTTCCGGCAACTTTGGTGTACACACTTCCCCAGTGACCATTTCTGGTAAGAATTATTCTTGTTGCATCACCATACTCGGTATCAGTCACCTCTCCGTCGATAACCGGAGCTGACAATGATGCAGGATTTAGAATAATTGAGTCATTTTGTTGATAGGCGATCCCGAAATTTACCGGAGTAATAGATGTTTCATAACTTGAATCATAAACCGCCGAAACTCCGTAATAATAATTTACGAGTGGAGGTACATTCATCGAACTAAATGTAGTTACAAGCTGATCCATTATCAGATTGTTCTGGTTTTGTACACTGACAGGAGACTCTGACCTGTACAATCTGAAACTTCTGACAGCCCTTCCTGTTGCAGTTAGTCCGGGTTGTCCTGACATCTTTACATCATCGAGGTAGATGATAATATCCTCTGCTTTTGCCTGAAAAGCAAAATAAACATCCCTGTTAATGTATGAAGAAAGGTCAATTGAAACAGGTCGCCAAACGAGATTAGAGTCAGCAAGATACTGCGGATCAAGTGCTCTGATTACAGTTGTAAAAGCAGCCGTATCTGAAGTGGTAGTGGAAAGCTTTACAAAACTCGTATGCGGATTACCAAAAGCGTATGCCGTTCTGATATAGAAAGTCAGATTTGGTTTTTCGGGTGAAATGTGTACTTTTTCAGTAATCAGCCAGTCTGTCTTTGGGGCTCCGGGTGAATAGACATCAAATTTAATACATTTGTTTCCACCATGAGGAAGAAAACCGGATTCAACCCAGTAAGTTCCTTCTCCTGCAGGAGGAGTAACTCTCCATCCCTCGGGAATACCGTCTTCAAAATTCTGATCAAACTCACCCGGCATTACCCAGGAGGCATCTATTCTGTCGGCGTATTTCCCTTTTGTAACGGTCAGACCTGTCGGAGGGAGTTTCAAAATAATATTCGTGTCTGCTATTGTGATCGAGGCAAGAGCGGAATCAGACCCATTCGCACTTTTTACGATTATGTTACCACTTCCTGCAGAGTTTGCTCTGAAGGTTGCCGAGTCACCCGTGGTTTCGAAAACACCAAGATTTGCAGGACTCACGCTCCATTGATACGGTTTCACTCCATACCCGGCTTTGAATTTAATCAGAGAACCCATAGTCGTGTTTACGGAAGTTGGAGAAATCGTAACCGGCAAAACCACTGCAGCATCGAGAACTGTATTTATGCCGGAACTGTAGTGCCCGATCCACTTTTTATTGTCAGCACTTACTGCAACAGCAGTCATATCGGTGCTCAAAAGGGGTGAGTTTGAGGGAGTGTAAGAAGTTACATTTCCATTATATATAACTTTAACCCCAAAACTTCCTGTTGTACTCGAAGAAGCAACCCAGATTTTCCCATTGAGATCCTTTGCCATGCTTTTTGTATAGCCATTGAATCCCATCGGGGTAAAGGTATTGTTTTCATACTTGAACACATCAATGTCAGAGGACGCGTAGACCACATCATTGTTATCAACCGCCACACTGTAAAACAACCCTTTTTTCAAGCCTTGTTTTGTTACGCCATTGTAGACAAAAAGACTGTCGAAAGTTGTATAATAAATGTGTCCGAGTGAATTCTCAGCAATTGATCGACACCATCCGCCCCCTATCCGGGTCCAGTTGTTGTCAGCTATTCGTTTGAAGAGTCCCGTTCCCGAGCCCCCATAGATCACACCATTGCTTGCTTTGTAAAAGACATTTATGTCACTGCTGCCCACAATTTCAAATGTACCAATCCAGGTAATTGTATTTGAAGCAAATTCGTACACATAAAGTCCGCCAAGCAATGCCGATGATTTTACTGCTATATAAAGTTTTGCATCGATATAAGAAATGGCTGTTATTTCGTAAAAGTTACCGCCTGTCGTGGGTAAACTTGAGTTTTTTGGGAAGGCAATTACTGAAGTGCCATCAATTCCAAAAACTCCTCTTGTTCTGGTACCTACCCAGACTTTACCGTCAGGTGCAGAAGTAATACACCTGATTTGGTTGTCCGGAATACCGTTTCCTGTTGTTATAGTTCCCCAGGTCTGAGCAAAATTAATTTCAAAAAGACCTGAAAATATAACCAATAGTAGAACTAATCGTTTTGTCATGAATTGGTAATTAAGTATTAAAGTAAATTGTTGAATTAATTGAAAATTACTACAGCCCTTAAATACTAGTGTTAGAATTGCAACAGGATTTTATACCTGCAAAATCGGTTTGTGTTCTAATTAGAATCCAAGCTTAACTGAGAAAGTGTGACCCATTCCCAAATTTTGACCGAATGGTGATATGGCGTAGTCGAAGACAAATTTATTCCAGTAAATTCCGAGCCCGGAAGTAAAACCCTTTGATTCATACAAGGTTTGATAACCCAGCCGCAGAGCAATAAGATTATCGTATAACACTTCTGCACCAAAATTTACATGAATGTCATCAGTGGCAAGGTATTTTTGAACTTCAAGTCCGGCGTTGAAAGCAAGCTTATTGTCGGGTAACTCAAAATTGTATCCGCCACCAATTCTCAGATCGGCAGGCAGTTTTGTTGCGGTAGTTTTCAATTCATTCATCGTACCGAGATTCCTGAGGGCAACTACTGCGAACATTTTGTCAGAGATGGAATATCTAGCACCCAAATCCACTGCAAACCCTGTTGCATCCTCATAAAACATCCCTTCATAGAGGTATTTTACAGCAAAACCGGCATCAATCCTGTCAGAAATTTTAAATCCGGTCCCAAGTGATACCGCATAGAAATCAGCAGTAAATGTTGAAAGTGCCGCTCCCGGTCTCTCCCTTACCTCGATATCACCAACCCTTGTTGAGTTTATACCAATTCCCATTTTCAGTCCAAACAAGGAAAAGCGGGCTGCCAGCATTTCTGTTTTCACTCCCTGTATCCATTCATTGTGCGTGAAGGATACTTCAGGACCGGAACTGCTGCCAATATTTGCGGGATTATAGAATATGGCAGAGGCATCATTCGCGAAAACTGCTCCATTATCCCCAAGGGAAATATTTCGGGCACCCGAACCGATCTTTAAAAAAGAGAGCCCGGAGTTACCAGCAGTTTGTGAATGAATGTCAAGGATACCAAATAAAATAAAGAGAATTAAAAAAAGTTTTTTCATTGTTGCAGTCTTAAAAAATGAAATTAAGGCCAATTATATGTCTGTCTGAAGACGAGTATTGTTCCACCTGAAAGGCGTAATCAAATCCAACCCTGAAATTTCCGACCTGTCTCGAGTAAGAAAAACCCAATGAGGGCTTGACGGGATCATCTCCATTGCTCAGATACCAGTTATCGATACCCCCTCGCAGAAAGAGCCCTTCATAAATATTGTATTCAGCTCCGAATCTGATTAAATTTGTTCCATAATTGTCTGATGCAAATTCCGCTGCGAGTTGCAAATTATACGGTTTGTAAAGATAACTCACACCAAGCTTCTTGAAAAGAGGAAACTTGTCGTTAGTTGCACCGCCATCGGTACCATAAATCGGGGCAGAGTCCCATTTGTACTGCGAGTTAATGTCGCTCAGGACGAATGAAACCGCAAGTTCAGGTGTAATCGTATATATAAGACCCACATCGAATCCAAGACTTGTGGTTGTCACCTCTTCATACAATTTGTAATAATAAAATCTTGCTGTGACACCGGCTGCAAATTTTTCCGAAAACTTGTTAGCGAGCGAAAGATAGAAAAGATTCTCTGAAGTCGAAAGAGTTCCTTTTTTGAAGCCCTGGTTATCCCTCTGATCGATATTGGATACACCGGCGTTAATCAAACCCGCTGAAACACCGGCCGTCGATCTTGGGACCCTCTCCCCCGGTATGGTATCATTCTTTCCGTAGAAATCGAACCTTCTGGTAAAACTGATAAAATTTAATGCACGGTCGAGACCCAGAAATGTATATTGTGCATTAAATGAATTGTCGTTTTGAAATACCGCAAGTGCAGGATTGTAATAGGTAAAGATATTCCCGGTTTTTACCGTACTTAATGCATTACCCATACCGATACCTCTGGCACCAAAACCAATTCGGCTGAAAGCACCGGGCGCTGAGGAAATGTCGCTCATTTTTCTCTGAGCATCAACTGATGTTACCAAAATGAGAAGTGCAACTAAAAATACTAATTTTCTGATCTTCATATTATTGCAACACCATTATCTTTCCAAACAAAGGTTTTTCACTTCCGGCATCTATACGGTAGAAATAAACTCCATTTGGCACTACCTTGCCATTATCATCCTTGCCGTCCCAAAAATCGATTACTCCCGGTGTACCTGAAGTGTTAACTGAATGAACCGGATTTCCTCTCGGCGCATTTTGAATTACTGTTCTCACATAATTCATTCCGAAATCAAAAATCCTGATTGTAACATTCAACTCTTTTCCGCCGGTTGAATATTTAATTTTTACCTGCTCAGTTTTTGGAGAAAACGGATTAGGGAATGCATATGAATCTTCTTTCGACTCAAGTTGCTGGGATGCAAAATAGAGTTTCCATTTATCTGGCCAGACACCTGTGAAACCACTGTTCCTGACCAGTCCGTCAGATGTACCAATGTAGAGCACTATTCCCGATTCCGCCCATGCTGCCGAATAAAAAGTTTTTGATTTCAGCGAGAGTTTCGAGTCACTGTCAACGATGTTACCCGGTGAATACCAGTTCTTTCCATAATCATTCGATTTGTACAGTCCACCACTTGCTGCAGCCACCACTTTGTCGGTAAATACCGCAAAATTATTCACCCTTTCACCGTCCAGACTCGTAATCCAGTTGGCACCACCGTCAGGCGAAAAACTGACACCGTATGATTCCGAAAGGTCCTCTGCTTTCCAAGTAGCTGCCCATATTTCGTCGGTCCCGAGTTTACAGGCAAGGCCGACAACAAAATTTCCTGACATTGCATTGACCTGATTCTGATGATTAAACTTGACCCAGCTTATTCCACCATCGGTCGACTTGTTGATTCCGTTTGCAGTTCCGGCATATATAACAGTATCATTTACAGCCATAACACTGAATGCACGATAGTTAAGATACCCCTCACTGCAAAATTTCCCGGGTACGGGAGAGACACAAAAATTTAGATTGTCCGAAGGTTTTATTGAATTGAGAAAATCGGGAGGCAAAACAACCCTCGACCAGGTTGCACCGAGGTCAGTTGACTTTCTCAACCCGCCTGCAAAAGATGATATCCAGACAGTGCCGGGTGTGATTGCAATGTCGTATGTAATATTCTGAATCGCGACTGTAACCGGAAGTGCTCTCAATCTGTTGTTACCGTAAACAATCACGGTATCCGCATCTTTGTCCAAGGGTTGTGATACTGATTGCCAAGTCTCTCCTCCATCAGAAGTATATCTTAATCCGCTTCCCTCGGGAAGTGTCTGTCCCGTCCTTTCAACCGAGTGTGCTGTAGCCACCCAAAGTATGCCTCTGTACTTGTCCCATGCAATTGCCGAAACATTTTCTGTGCCAAATGCAGGATCACCATAATAGTTTCTCCAGGTTGTCCCTTTATCAGTTGATCTGCTAAGTCCTCTCGACGTCCCAAGCCAGATCGTATCTCCCTGAACCAGCATGGCACTAATGCTGTTCGAAGCGGGATTCTCGGAGGATGAATATGTAATCACCGAAGGTGAATCCTTAAATTTGAAGGAAAAAGGACTTTCCTGAGTAAATACTGAATATGTCAAACAAACAAAAATCAGAACAAGAGTTTTCATTAATCTTGTCATCTATTTTATCACAATCTTTTTAATTATCGGTAAACTTTTCTTTTTCCCGCGGTCTTCTGCATTAAATGTGAAGGTATATTCACCTTTTTGATTTGTAGAGAAGACACTGACAATAATTGAGTAGATGTCGTCATTAGCAACATCATCACCGTGATCCCTGAAATTTCCGTCATCATACATAAGAAGTGCGGCATTGTTTGAAGTGCCGTCAGGACGGGTAACCACAAAATAAACCCGTGCAAGATCCTGTTTCCCGTTGGGATCAATTGCTTTCATTGTCAGTCTGAAAACCGTAGTATCCAAAACTGTAAGCGTATCGGGTGCAACAAGATCACTTATAACCGGCTCCTGATTGGCGGCACCGTTGTCGAAAACGAACTTGTTGACTGATAACCGGTAACCCGTTCCCTCAAGATCTGATGCAAAATACTCGGTACGATACTCACCGGAAAGAAGTTTCGAGCTCATCGGTACCTTGATTGAGAATATCTTGTCTCCTGCTGTTTCATCACCGGCTTCTTTGTTGCCGTTATCAACGAGGTAATAGGGTGTGGAATTCACTTTTATATCACCAGGGCTGTAAAGATTCATATAAACACTTCCCGGTGCTGAGTTATATCCAAGATGGATGTAAAACTTCACGAGTGAATCTGTCGAATTATAAATCAATGTGTCGTATCTGGCGACACTCTGAACGGAATATTGAGCGGGAACGGGATCGACCAGGTTATTGAACGATTTCTCGCATCCACTCAACAATAATATCAGCGCAATGGCTGCTATGCTTTTTTTCATCTTGTTTCTGAATTTTTCAGCAAATATCTTAAAAATACTTCTCTAAAAATATGTAATTAGAGTTGCAGGAATTTATAATACACCCGGCCCTATTATAAACGGCATCGGTATAAACGAAAGGATAAATATCAATATTCCAAAATAACCGACTAAAAGTCGTCCAATACTGACCGGTGTATTATCATAAACGGGTGGATGCTTAACTTTGATGACAAAATAGAGAAGCAAAGCCCAAAGAAACCAGCCGGTCCAGCCAATCGTAATGCCTGTATCATAAAACTGATTTATCACTCCCATCCCACCTGCCATAAGGAGGAAAAACATCGCCACCCAGGCAATTTTCTCCTGTGCTTTTTCGCCAAACATTGCATAAATTATATGTCCGCCATCAAGCTGACCAACCGGTAGCAGGTTTAGAGCTGTTACAAACAATCCAAACCAACCGGCACAAAGATAGGGATAATGATAAATCTCGCTCATCGGCGGGATAAATCCATCCGGTGAATTGGCAAAAAGCTCTCTGAATAGAATAAAAAGCAGATTTTCTCCGAATGCAAGCGACAAACCACCCTCTCCGTAACTTGGAAGGTCAAAATCGGGATGGATATTCAATATGAATTCCTTCCCCGGCAGGTTCTGAAATCCATAAATCAATACTATTACCGAAATAACAAAACCGGCGATCGGACCCGCAATTCCTATGTCAAAAAGGGCTTTTTTGCTGTATATCGGACTTTTTGTTTTTATCACGGCACCCATCGTCCCGAAATTGAGCATACCCGCAATGGTGGGGAAAGGAATAAAGTAAGGAAAAGTAGCCTTCACATTGTGATACTTTGACGCAAAGAAATGACCAAATTCATGGAATCCCAAAATTGCGAGGATCGACAGTGAGTAGGGCAATCCCTCGGCTATTTGCGACACTTCCAACCCTGTACTGGGTGATACGACCCAAAATGCTCCGGCTATCGTGGTGGTAACAAAAGTTGCTACAAAAAGGAGCAAAGGTACAACATAAACCCGGAAGGCACTCTCTTCCATGTTGTTAATATTTCCGTTGTCTGTTTCGCTCATTATTAAAAATCTATTGTAACGCCCGTTGAAAAATATTCGTCATTTAAATCGTAGTACTCACCGTGTACATTTTTTCCGGAGAAAAGTGTAAAGACGAGACGGAGACCACTCCCTTCGGGCTTACCAAACTTGATTCCAAACTGTGCGGTGTGATTTGAATTGTAAGCAGTTGTAGACGCAAGTTTGTAGTCGTATGAAACGAACGGGTAAAAATTGCCAAATGAAAGAGATTGTATGTAGGAATCGAATCCGGCTTGCAATATCCAAGGTTTTATTTCCGTTGGATCAACATGGAAAAGATGTGTAGCTCCTGCATATACACGGAGATCACCAAAACGGTAGTAGCTCATCAACTCAAAAAATTCACGACTATAGACGATGGGGAATCTCTGATCACGCCACTGCCTGGTTGATCCATCGAAATGACCATCAACAAAGTGAGCACTTATGTGGCTCAGTCTGAGTCGTACACCTGCCTCATTTCCTGACGGGAATTCCTTTTTCAAACCGATGTTTAAGCCGAAAAGATAATCAACCGCATCGACGGGAAAGTGAAAGTCAGCTTCACCTCTTAGTCTGGTGTAGGTGAAAAAATCGGCTCCTGTCGAAAGCGTAAAGCCTTTGGAAATCTCTTTGTGAAAAATATCTTTTGAAGCACCGATGTCGAGTCTTAAATCATTCTGTCCCGACTGAAAGAAGACACCCATCCTTGGTTCCAGGAAATTGGAAGTAAATGGTTGTATGTTCAGGTCACCGGGAAAAATTTTGTACGATTGTGCAGTTACCAGAGTGGAAAAGAGGGCAACCGCCAGAATTATCCTGTACGATTTCAATATTTGTTACATTTCTTATTTTATAAAATACCAACATCAAATATAAGAAATCATATCTATTAATTTCGGTTAGAACTGACGCCCCTTCCACTCAACCGACTTTGAAAAAAGGAGTATAAAAGGAAATGTAATCACATACACAAAATAGTAAAGCTCAAAAAACGGAAAGTATCTAATCGTGGATAGAAGTTTAAGTCTGTAAACCACTGAGGTGAGGAAAATGAGGTCAACTGATATGATTGAGGCAATTAATGTTAAACCTGTTGAGGTAAAGAACGGTAGAATGGCAACTGCAAGCAGATGGGCCAGAAAAGCAGTAACCAAAACTGCAATTCCATGAAGTGGTACATTCAGCCCGCCAATCGACCACCTCTTTTTTTGTTTGTAAAGTTGCAGGATACCCTCTACCGGCAAAGATTCAATGAGAGCATCCTTATCGAGAGGGTAAATAATCTTGTATTTTTTTAATGCTGAAATGGCTGCTAGTAACTGCGAATCTTCGGTAACACTAAAAGGCATGCTCTCGTATCCGCCTGTTTCGTCGTATGCAGCGCGGGAATAAGCCATGTTGTTACCTATTACACTAAGGGGAATCCCGGCATTTACAGTACCGGAGCCCGCTCCAAGAAGATACATAAAATCAAGATGTTGCATCCCCTTGAAAGGATTACCTGTCTCCTGACATGTCATTCCACCACACAAACCTGTATCTTTTGTAAAGTAGGATGCCATTGTTTTAGCCCACAACGGATTTACTTTACAGTCGGCATCCGTCGTCAGGATCACTTCACCCTTTGCCACCTTCAATCCCTGAACCAGTGCATTCGACTTTCCACGGAGATGTGCAACGGGTTCCTGGTCCTCAACAAGTTTGAACCTTGGTCTGTCCCTAATAAATTCTTTGATCAAATGCCCTGTTTTGTCAGTGGAATGATCATCAATTATGATGATTTCGAGTTTCCCTTGAGGGTATTCAAGTTTATCGAGTGCATTCAGACAACGAATTATTACTGCCTCTTCATCCCTCACTGCAACCACTACCGAGGCTGTAGGAAGCTCGTCTTCAGACAACCTCGGAAATTTCCTGTATGTAGCAACCACATACAGAAGTGTCTGCAAAACATACAAAGCCACAACAATCAGGGCAATCAGTTCAAACATTCCCGGGGGGCTCCTGTATGATACTTTTTATTCGCAACAATATCTGTCGTTTCTTTTAATAATGTCAGTAAAAAATTGTGAGTTTTTGCATTATCATGAAAAACCACAATAGAATTCGGTTTCAAATATTTGTTAATTATTTCCTTCGAAAGATTAGAATCGCCCTCATAATCCCCACTCAAAAGATCCCACATGACACACTTTTGACCTGAATTTTTTATGTATTTCAGCACTCTGGGATCGAATGCGCCGTAGGGGGGTCTGAAATATTCAATCGCAACTCCTGTCAGGTCCTCAAGGATATTTTTCGACTCAACCACTTCCTCCAGCAATACGGGGAATGGTGCAAAACGCAACTTCCTGTGAGTAAGTGAATGGTTGCCTATCAAATGCCCTCTCCTGATTATCTCCTGTACCACATATCTGTTCTCCACCGCCTCATCTACCCGAAGAAAAAAGAGGGCTTTTATTGAGAGGTCGTCGAGTTTATCGAGCAATGAATGGGTAAAGTCAGTTGGTCCATCATCAAAGCTTATCAAAATCCGGTCACGGGCAGTTGTCCAAATTACTTCAGGGAAAATTCGCCTTAACCCCGTCGGAGGAACATACCAAAACTTAGGGTGCTTCATCTTTTGTACTCCCTTCCCTTCCAGTTGAATCCTCCAAACACGCCTGAAATAGCAGCGTAGAGGATATAAGGAATCTGCACCAGCTCCGCCTTCATCAAAAATCCGGCGGTAACTTTCTGATACAAAATCCCCTCCCCCTCTCTTAATATTCTGTATTCTGCCATTGATTTCAAGAGCAGGGAACACAGGAAATAGACTGCAAAAGGCTCCCCAAAAGGAACCATTAAAGGCAATGCGACCATAAGCGAAAGATAGAAGAAAAAAATGATCATCAGTTGAGCAACAAGTGCAAAATCTTCGTAAAACAAACTTTTGCTCGCCCACCTGCTCCTCTGTTCCGCAAAACTTTTTATATCGCTTCCGGGGTTCGTTTCAACCGCTGATTCTTTTTCAAGAACAAACTTTACATCATATCCGAGTCTGTGGATTGCACGCATCAAAAATTCGTCATCCCCGGATGCGAATTGGATGTTATCCCGGAAACCATCCACTTTGAAGAATAGATTTTTCCTGAACGCCATACTCGCAGCACTGCAAATCACAGGACTTCCCGAACCTGCCAGTCCAGCACCTGCAAGCCATAAACCACCAAATTCCAGCGCCTGAAATCTCTCAAAAAAACTGTTGCCCGCCCGGTATCTGACGGTTCCAGCAACAAATCCCGTTTTTTCATCAAACCTTGAAACAAGTGATCTGACCCAGCCTCGATTCAAGTGACAATCAGCATCAGTAATTAAAATCAACTCACCACTTGCCAGGGATACTCCCAGTTCAATCGCCTTCTTCTTCCCTTCAACTCCGTTTTTTTGATCTATAAATTTTATTCGGGGATGTTCGGAAACGATTGCCTTTGCTGCAGTCCAGTCATCGTCAGAGTGGTCATTCACCAAAATTACTTCAAATTCAATATCTTCAATGTCCAGCGCGATGATATCCTGTATCAGACCGGGTAAATTTGCTGCCTCATTTCGAAAAGGAATTAAAACCGTTACAGATTTAGTACCGGATGAAAAATCGACCGGTTTTTTGACCTTCGATATCCCCCTCTTAATTCTTCCCAGAAAAAAAAGATAAAATAACAGTGTAAAGATGAAAAAGGCGAGAAGGGGTTCCAAGCCCGATTATTTCTTTTTTCTGAAGATGAAGATGGCTCCCGGTATTGCCGGAATCAAAACATTTATAGTGTAAAGCATAAGTGCGGCATTGAAGCAGGCGCCTGCAGTTACCCCAAACTGTCCGATAAAAAATACTGCAGCACTCTCTCGTATCCCAATCTCACCAAATGTCACTCCCGGTATAATGCTTTTTGTGAAAAAAACCAGCGCAATACCCATAACTGCTCCCGAAACTTCTTCGATGGATGAGTAGGAAAGCAGAAGCAGAAAAAACTGAGTCGAGAAAACAAAATAATTTACCACAGACAATGCAAAATTCTTTGCGAATGTTCCCCTGTGAAAGAGACCTATCGATCTGAAATTTAGAAAATATTTTTCCACCAGTTTAAACTTGCTGATTTGATCCCCAATAAAACCTCTCCAAAACTCAGGTGAAAGCATCAAATAGAGAAGCATTAGATAGACTCCTGTGAGCAGAAACAGAAGAGAAACAGTGAGATTAGTATCGACGGAATAAATCCGGTTCAAAAAGATGATTGCAGCAAATGATCCGCCAATCAGAATAACCAGCAGCGAATTAAGTTTGTCAATTGCTGCTCCAGCCGTCACTTCAGAAAGTCTTACTTCTTTTAGCGGAAAAGCCCTTCCCGGATATTCACCTAACCTGCCGGGAGTCAACAGTCCTGTACTTATACCCGTAAGAATCGAGATAAAAACATCGCTCTTCTTTTGCGGTTTATACGAGAAGTCGCAGATTAATTTCCATTTTTTAAATTGCAGATAAAAATTTAGTGGGACCAATGAAACAGCAACTATAAATGGCAGGGATGATTTTATACTAAGAAAAGTTGCAAGAGAGATGTCACTGAAACGGGCATTTAAATAGTAAATCAAGCCCGCAGTGATAAGAAGTTTTACACCGAGGAGAAGTCTGAATTTCCAGGCATCCATATTCTTAAAGGAGACTGAGCTTATCAAACCACGAATTCCATATTAAACTTCTATTGTAAATTTACCCTGTTTCATAATAAGTTCTCCATCAAGGTAAACATCGGGATCTTTTACTACGCCGTCGAGGTGAAGCGGAACTTTGACTTTACCGCCAAAACCCATATTGTCACCTACAGCTATGTGGATAGTCCCCATCACCTTCTCATCTTCCAGGATCAGTCCCGAAAGTTGTGCAGAATCGTTGGTTCCGATTCCGAATTCTGCAATATTGTATGCATCACCACCGACCTTTGCAAGTATCTCAGAAAGCTGTTTTGCATTTTCACCACCTTCAACTGAGGTAACAAATCCGCTTTTTACCGTTAGTTTTATATCCATCTCTTTCATGAGTCCGACTCCTGCAAAAGAACCATCGACTATGAATACGCCTTCAGCAGTCCCTTCAACAGGGGCGAGGAATGTCTCTCCGGTTGGTAGATTGCCGCTTTCACCTTTTGCATGAAAGAGACCCTTCGACGCATGAGCGTCCCGTCCGTCAATCGAAAATGAGATATCGGTTCCCTTTGTGGAAGTAACTCTGACATGCTTACCTTTATCGAGAACAGCTTTAAGATTCAGTGATCTTTCGGCAATTCTCTTATAGTCAGCATTCAATCCCCTGATCATCACATCTTTTGTAATTCCGGGAAATGTCGCCACTCTGGCACCGGTTGCAGATGCATCCCTTCTTGCCTGAGTGTGAGTGAGAGATCTGAGAGTGGGACACAAGACAACATCGAACTGTTTCATTAAATCAGCGATGGCAGCCGGCGGTTCCTGTCCATTTACCTCGAGTGGCTGCATTTCGGAATAAACAGCTTTATGCCCAAGTCGAATGGCGGAGAGATAGAGTTCGTATGCAATCTCATGTTTTTCTGTATCGGAAACAACGAGCACGGTCTCCCCTGCCTTTGCTCCCATACAATCTCTAATTGCAATATCACAAGCTTTTTGTAAATCGGTCATAATCATAAAGGGATTGATAAATTAAATTGGACTCCGTAAAAAAGCCCTCCTTTTTGTATCGGACTTTCCATCACTTCACTGCTGTTTTCACTAATGGTGAGCTTGTTTCCGGTTTCGTCTGTCATGGTTCCGATGGAATATTCAGCATATCCCATTTTCCCTTCGAGACTTATATTCTGTCCGATAAGATAGAATATGAATCCCGAGGCAAAATTGAAGCCGAAGCGGTACTGGTCAGAAGTGTATTTTATCCTCGAAACGGGATCATTGATGTCCTCTGTTTTTTTGAAAAGGACTGCATTTCCGTAAGTGGCTTCAAGTTCAAGGATTTTCCAACTGATGAGTTTTGAAATGGGAGTTCCCAGTTCAAGACCTGCACCGAAAACCGTCTGCTTTAGTTCAAGACTGTTTTTGTAAAGGCTGTACTTTCCCTTTATCTGGGCTTCTTTCAGTTCAGTCATAGCCTCATAGAACACTTTCACGGTATATTCAAGTCCCGAAACTCTGTTCCTGACTAGATTCATGCCAAGGCGATATCCTTTCAGCATACCAAATTCACCCATCGCCGAAAGAAGAGAATCCTTCCTCGATGCGTTGAAAGCTGCGACATAACCGTTCAATCCGGGAGATTCGAAATATTTGACTTCATAGCCGGCAAATCCACCGACAAGGCCGAGGCATCCGAATCCAAATTTATTGGTCTGCCCGAACATCATCACAGGCATGAATAAAACAAAGCCCACAAAAAACTTAATGGCTGTCATCCAAACTCATAACTAATAACTAATAATTCAACATGACAGCTCATAGTTCATACCTCATAGCTCATAGTTTCTTTTTGTGCATCATCCCAAACTCAAGCCCGTGACCTGTCGATCTTCCTTCAGCCCACTTGAGCATGAAAGCGAAAAACAGTCCGAAGAATCCGAGAGTTGAGAAGAAATACATGCCAAGTTCGTATCCACCGCTTGAATCGTTCGCCCAGCCGATGAGGAAATTGAATCCTGCGAGACCGATATTCTGAATCATCGTCATCAGCCCGTATGCAGTTCCAAGTTTTTGTTCAGGTACAATAAGCGCAACGGAGGGCCACATGACTGCAGGAATAAGTGAGAATGCCAGACCCATCATTGCCATTGGGATCCAGGGTGGCAGTGATGTCTGCAAAAGCATCATGTAAACGGGAATAAGGATTACAGAACCAAGCATCATCAAAAGCGATCGCTTTCCGATGAAATCTGACAGGAGTCCAAAAAGCGGGGTGAGAACCATGGAAGCAAGTATTAGAATGCTGTTATACATTCCTCCGACTTCCCTCTCGAGACCGTGGTACTCCTGGAAGAATTTGATCGCAAAAGTTCTGAACGGGAAGATTCCCGAGTAAAAAGTCACACACAAAAGAACAATAAACCAGTAGGATTTGCTGAATGACAACACTTCCCTTAGCACCACTTTTTCCTGTTTGGCTTCCGGCTTCATGTGATAGTTGTTTTTAGCATAACTGTCAAGATACCAGTAAGCCAAAGCGGTGACCACTGAAATAAATGCCATTATCACTGCGATGTAAAGTGGCAGTTCCCATGAAGTAAAATATGACTTAAAGAAAGTCGGCGAATTGTCGGCTGCAAATGAACCAAGCCTCGCAATCGTTAGATTTATTCCAAACGCAAAAGATAACTCCTTGCCAATAAACCACTTCCCGAGTGCTGTTGTAACTGCGACAATAAGGGATTCGGCTCCAAGTCCAAATATCAGTCTGCCTAGAGACATTACCACGAGCTCGTTGCTTATATCGGAATTGAAGACGGAACGGAACGCATCACCTACAAAATAGAGTGAGTCCGTCATTACAGTAACAACAGCTCCGGTAAAGCAAAGCAGTGAGAAGAGGGTTATCGATTTTACAGTCCCTATTCTGTCGATAATCAAACCACCAAGCAGTACCATCAGAATATTTGGTACGCTGTAAATTCCCTGCAGCAGACCTATATCTGAATCAGTGAATTTGAGTTGTGATGCCAACAGATCGGCAACGGGTGCTATGGAATCATAGACATAATAGTTGCCAAACATCGAGAGGGATACAAGAACGAGTACCCCCCACCTGACGGCGAAGGGTACCGGATTTGAATTGTTATCTATTGCGTGTCCTGACATTCTTATCTTTCGGGAACAGTTTCTAATACTTTAACCAGGTGAAACCAGAATTTCTCAACAGATGAAATATTAACTTGTTCATCAGGTGAATGTGCTCCGGTGATTGTGGGACCAAAAGAGACCATATCCATGTTCGGATATTTTTCCTTTATGATGCCGCATTCGAGTCCTGCATGGATCGCCTTTACTTCGGGAACCTTGCCATACAATGAATGGTATGCATCTTTTGTAACCTTAAGAATTTCAGAGTTTACATCAGGTTTCCAACCTGGATATCCGTCGCCTGTTTCAACTTCGGCACCACCAAGTTCGAAAACAGAAGAAACCATCGTAACAGCATCTTCGATTTCTGATTCAACAGAACTTCTTTGGCTTGTTCCGATTTCAATTCTGCCTTCATGCATTGTGACTGTTGCAAGATTTGTGGAAGTTTCAACGAGTCCCGGGATGTCAGCCGACATTTTGAGAACTCCGTGAGGAAGCGCATAAAGCATCAGAATCAACTGGTCTTCACTTACCTCATCGAGTACATTTTTCTTCTCTTCAATTTTTCTGATTACCACACGAAGATTTGGTTCTACCGTTGCAAGTTCAGCTTTAACTGTCTTTTCGAATTCGATGACTTCCTCAAGTACCACAGTTTCATCTTCAGGATCAACGGCCAGAATTGCGGAAGCTTCTCTTGGGATGGCATTTCTCTTGCTGCCGCCCTGAACCTCTGCAACACTGACAAGATAATACTGCTGAAGTGTATTCAGAATTCTTGCGAGTATTTTAATTGCATTGCCTCTGCCTGTGTTGATATCGAGTCCCGAGTGACCGCCTTTTAGCCCGGAAACCAGAACTTCATAAAACAGATAGTTTTCAGGAGCCTCTTCCTGTTCGAAATAAATTGTTCCTTTTGTATCTCTTCCGCCCGAACAGCCGATGTAGAGTTCACCGATTTCCTCGGAATCAAGATTCAAAAGTATTTCACCATCAAGAAGGTCAGTGCCGAGATTGGTTGCACCGGTAAGACCTGTTTCTTCATCAAGAGTAAGTAAAATCTCAAGTGGACCATGTTCAATTGTTGTATCAACAGCAACTGCCAAAGCTGCAGCAGCACCAATTCCATTGTCAGCACCGAGAGTGGTTCCCTCAGCTTTTACCCAGTCACCATCAACATATGGTCTGATGCCTTCTGTTTCAAAATCAAAAACGACATTGCTGTTCTTTTCGCAGACCATATCGAGATGTCCCTGCAAAATAACTGTCTTCTTGTCTTCGAAGCCGGGTGTTGCAGGCACTCTGATTATGATGTTGCCGGCATCATCTCTCACATAATCGAGTGAGTTTTCCTCACAAAATTCGAGCACGTACTCAACTACTGCTTCCTCTTTTTTCGAAGGACGGGGTCTTGCACACATCTCTTCAAAAATGTCCCACAGCGGCTGCGGTTTAAGTGATCCTAATCTGTCTCCCATATCTATACCTCAATTTTCAAGTTCTTTAAAAGTAATGATTTTATTGTAAAACATCATGGAGAAGAATTTCACCAGTCTTGCGTCGGGTTCAATTTTTTCTCCAAGTTTTTGTTTAAGTTCTTCGCCGATCTCTTTTACTTTTTTCTTTCCGTCAATCGACTTCCAGACTTCACTCCCGGTCTCATCAAGATCGAGCCTGAAGTCAGGATCCCGTCCGTTTTTCACCATAAGATCATGCATTGGCTTCCATTTGAATCTGGGAATAAGTACGGTAATTATACCGTTCTCACCAGTCTCAAAATTCTGTAACCTTACAGGGGTAAGCTCAAGGGCGTCTATTCCCTTGAGCTTTTTCCTGTCAGAATATTCTTTAAATATGCTCTTCAAACCGTCTATTTCTGCTTTGAAGTTGCAACTTTATACAATCCAAATCCAAGAAGAACGAATACGCCGAGAGAAATCAAATCTCCTGCACCACCGAGTCCTTCAACGAGACCGACATGTAAAACATCTATAACATTTTTGCCAGCCTCAACTTCAGTGGCGATCAGAATCGCAAGCAAAATACCTGTGAGTGAGCCACCCGCGATAAGTCCTGAACTGAAAAGTGCTCCCGGTCCAATCTCACCATCATCAGCATTTGCACCATTCTTTTTCTCAACAAACCACTTAACCAGACCGCCAAGAAATATCGGGGCTGTTGTGGAAAGTGGAAGATAGGCACCTACAGCAAATGGAAGTGACCGCACGCCTGCAAGTTCAAGAACTGCAGATATACCCATACCGGTCACAACGAGACCCCAGGGAAGATCCTGTGAGAGAAGTCCTTTGATAACAGTCGCCATAAGGGTTGCCTGCGGAGCAGGTAGCGGATTCGAAGAAACTTTTGAATCGGCACCAATTCCGATCGCATCATTTAGGATCAACATTGTTGCACCGATAACAACCGAAGAGGCAACAACGCCTATGATAAGTCCGTACTGCTGTTTAATTGGTGTTGCACCGACAATATAACCTGTTTTCAAATCCTGTGAAGTGGCACCCGCATTCGCAGCGGCTATACACACAATCGATCCAACTACAAGAGCTATCGGCTGATGTGCACTTCCCGTCCAGCCAAGTCCGACAAAAATAAGACTTGTAGCCATCAGAGTCGCAATCGTCATTCCCGAAATCGGGTTCGACGATGATCCGATGATACCGACTATTCGGGAGGATACAGTTACAAAGAAGAAACCAAAAATCACAATCATTACAGCAGAAAGGAAGTTGGTTGGAATTGAAGGGATGATTGCCATGAAGGCGACTAAAACAACTGCACCGATGAGAACGAAAACAAGCGGAAGGTCTTTTTCGGTTCTAAGTGTACTCTTTCCGGCTGAGCCGGCTTTAAAGTCACCTATGGAATCTTTGAATGCACTTACTATAGTCGGAAGTGTCTTTATCAGTGTCATGATACCACCAAAAGTAACTGCTCCGGCACCAATATACCTTATATAGTTACCCCAGATTTCACGGGCACTCATGTCTCTGATCAATTTTTCTTTGACAGGAGGGAAAGCTGTTTCAAGTCCGCTTCCGATTAATGTAATCAACGGAATAAGTACAAGCCATGATAGCACACCACCCGCAACCATTATACCGGCAATTCTGGGTCCGATGATATACCCGACACCAAGCAATTCGGGAGAAATTTCCCCCATTACCGTGCCGTTCGGAAGGGCTGATTTCTTGTCAAAGGTGTAGGCAGGTGCCTCTTTCCAAAGACCAAAAACTGACATCAGCACTTTATAACCAAAGGAAATTCCCAAGCCATAATAAACTTTTTGTGCAAGGTTTCCCCCTTTTTCACCCGCAACAAGCACATCCGCACAGGCTGTACCTTCAGGGTAAGGAAGAACTCCGTGCTCCTTCACGATCAGTGACCGGCGAAGCGGTACCATAAACAACACTCCCAGAATACCACCCGCCAGTGCAAGTACAAATATCTGGAAATATTCGAAGTACTCAACTCCTCCATCGAGAAACAAAAGAGCAGGGATTGTAAACACAACACCCGCTGCAACCGACTCACCGGCCGAGCCAATGGTCTGAACTATGTTGTTCTCGAGAATGGTCGATTTACCAATCTTCTTGAATACTGCTATTGCCAATACTGCGATCGGGATTGATGCACTGACCGTTAATCCGACTTTCAGTCCAAGATATACAGTAGCAGCACCAAAAATAATTCCGAATATCGCACCAAGGATTATCGCCTTCGGTGTAAATTCGGGCACAAAATCAGCCGCAGAGATATACGGCTTAAATGTTTTTTCATTTTGTTCGCTTTTAGCCATGTTTTTCCAATGTTATGATTACCAAAAAACAGAAACCACAATTTACCTATAATTGACGAAATATCAAGAGGAGATTTTGAGGAAAAGGCGGGAAAAAGGGACTCAACGCTTAGGAATTTGGGAACTTCCAAGGTTTGGAATCAGAGAAATTAAATAACTCCGAGTTAACAACTATCAACAATCTACAATTTCAAATCCATTTGGTTTCACTTGAATTGTGTAATTGGTACCTCTGAAATGAATCCTGTTTTTTTTAGCCATCAAGAGAGCAAGTTTCTGGCTTTTATCCCTTCTTTTTAACTTGGAGATAAATACCGGATTCATTCTATGATAATTGTATTTGCCAATGGGTTCATAAAACCTGTTTTCAATAAAATCATCAATTGTTGCCCTAAACTTTTTAATTATATCATCAATTGATAAATGTCCGGATGTACTGTAACTTTTCAATTCAATTAGATGTAAAATCCTGCTAAAAAGGGGACAAACATGCACTATCAAACAATCGACACTCTTGGGTATTTCGGTGTTAAGTGAGTTATAGTAAGCATCAACCTTTATCATCTCATACCTGTCACGATCAATCGAGTCACTGAGAATAAGATTAGCTCCTTCTTCACAACACTCATCGACTAAGAATTGAGAAAGTGCAGGCGTATTTCTTATATCTTCAATTATCTTGGGAACCATGCTTCTCTTCGGCTACAATCCGTTCATTATATAATAATTCAGTAGTTTCAATGAAATTGTAATCGTTTATACCATCCTGTAATGCCGCCATTTTTTCAGCATCGGATACCGAACCTGTCTCTGTGCTCTCAAGAAGGTAAGAACCAACATCATTAGATTTAATTTCTCCTTGCATCAAAAGATTTGTAAGTTTATTAAACATATAATCACTATGTGTGGTCATTATTATTTTCAGACCAAGATTCGCGAGACCAACAAAATATTCCATTAACTTAACCTGCGCCTCGGGGTGTAAATGAGATTCAGGTTCTTCAACGAATAAAGTTGGGAATACGCCAACTGAAAGAGATTTTTCACCGTCAAAATTATCGAGACTTACATGATCCCGGATAATATACTTAAAGTATGCTGTGATAATTGAAAGCTCACTAACCATCGAGGAAACTTGAGACAAATCAAATGTGCGTTTTAGTTTATTCGAAAAGTAAAGGATTCTGCCGGTTTGAGTATCGATTTGAACCGTTCCATCAAGAATATTCTTTTCAATTTTTTGAACAACACCCATATAATTATACTCATCTGCGAAGTTGAACGCGGATTTATTCGATATTTGAGAGTAAAAGTCAGAAACCGGTACTGTCGTGTTTGGGAGAGTAAATGATGGCTGACCTATCATTCCCTGATATTGATTTATTTCGGAGATTATCGAACCCAGATTTCCTAATCCGAGATAATACCCGGAACGGACAGCAGGGATGTAATAAAAGCTTGTTGTATAAAGACTAATGTTTCGGAAAAAGTCTTTAAGAATCGTGTAACATATAGATTCAATATTCACCCTGGAATATTTCTTGGAGGCAAAATATTCTTTTTTAATATAAGAAACACCTATTTTACCTCCAACATCAAGGTTTTCCAGTAGTGCAAATCGGAATCTTAGAAAATTCATCTCAACAATAATTTGCCCCGGACTGTCAGACATGGAATTCTTTACATTCTTGAGATCACCGTAAGAGGATTTCAGATACAATTTGAATTTTTCCGGTATCCAGTCATTTAATAAGTATTCCAAAACTGAATTTACTCGGCTAAGCAGTTCCTCTCTATCCGATTTTATCGACCCCGGAATAATATCCGTTCTTAAATTCTTGATATTGGAGTTGTATTTTTGGATAGCTGATTTTAAATCACTTCCTTTAGTCATTTGCGGAAATGATTTAAGCAACATGTATACCACACTTATTGCATAGCTTTTCCCGATATTGTTCTTCCCGTAAATAAGTGAAATATTCTTGGAAAGATCAATTTCAAACTTGTGGATGGGACCGAAATTTTCGATTGTGATTTTCATTGTAAACTCTAATTAAAAGTCATTATTCATTTTGGAAGTGAAATATTCTGCTAAATAAATGAAATTTCACGCTCCATAAACAACTCTGAAATTTGAAAGTACTGCGTTTTTTCTAACAACATTTCTGCTGTTGATAACTGCACGCTTCGAAACAAGATCCACTTTTCTGTTGAAAAACCGCTCGAAATCCATTCTTATTCTTTCAAATTTTGAAAGAGTAATTATTGCATCAGGTTGAAATTCAATCAAAATGTCGATGTCACTTTTAGAATTGAAATCCTCTCTGATCACGGAACCAAAAAAAGAAAGCTGCTTGACTTTCCATTTCTGACACATCAAATCAAGTTCATTCTTATCAAATTCAACATTGTGAATCATATTATTTCCAAAATTCATTTATCAAATTTACAAAAAATTGAAATTAGCAATAATTTATTCAGTCTCCCAAGCCCCAAAACTCCTGAGTTCTTATTCACACTTTCAAATACTTTACAGCCTCAATTGGGTCAAGTTCGTTCATGCCGAGCATGTTGCCGAGATTGGCTCCGTCGGAGATGGCGAGGACGATGGCGGTAATCTTTTCAGCTTCCTCCTTGGTTTTGCAGAACGGGAGGATTGCTTCGGTGATTGTTTGCTTCATCTGCTGATAAATCTTGAGAATTTTGAATCCAAGTTTTTTGTTGCCCTGCAGAATTTCCAGATAAATAAAGTGGAGAATCTTTGCATTTTTCCTCTCCACCGTAAGTGCGTTTATTGCGATGGATAGGATATCTTTGGATTTTTTAGGTGCAGTTTTCTCGAGGTCTTCCTTGATTCTGATGGCGGTTTCCTCGAAGTTTTTACGGGCAATCTCCTCAATCAAACTGTCTTTCGACCTGAAGTGGTAATAGAGTGTTCCCTTGCTGATCTTTATGCTCTTCGCAACCTCTGCCAGACTGGTATTCTGTATCCCCTTTTGGAGAATTTGTGCCGAAGCAGTCGCCAGAATCCTGTCTCTTGTAGGTTCCTGAGGTGCAGCAGGTTTCTTTACTGAAATCAATATTTTACCCCAAGTTCATCCAACAACCAGGGAGCTCCACCAACTTTCTGCACATTCCAAAGGACATAGCGGATATCTACACCTATCGAGCGGCTGTAGTCCTGATTCCAGGCATAATCATTGATAGTAGCACCAAACGCCCTGTCGAAATTGAGTCCGATCAGTCTCCCCCATGCGTCGAGAACGGGACTTCCGGAATTGCCGCCTGTCGTATCCAAATTGTAGAGCATCGCAACAGGAAGATCGTCAAGATCAACATCCTTGAATCTGCCGTAGTCTTTTTTCTGCCACAAATCTTTGAGTTTTGGAAGAAGCTTATAGTCAGGATTGCCTGAGATGCCTTTTTCAATTACTCCACCCAAAGTGGTGAAGGGTTTGTAGTATGTAGCATCCGCAGGTGTGTAACCTTTTATGTAACCGTAGGTCAGACGGAGTGTTGAGTTGGCATCGGGAATGAACGATCTGTTCATGTAAAGTTTTTTAACTTCTATGTAATCTGCGAGAAGCGAGTTCAGATTTCCATCCGCATTTTTAGCAATCTCTCCCGATCTTGTAAATTCAGCATCGAATTCGGCGTACATATCCACGAGCGGGTCTTTAAGTTCAGCGAATTCGGCAGGGGTCATCTCCAGCATTTTAGTAAAATTCTCTTTGTTCAGAAGCTGTGTCTTCGAGGTTACACTTCTAAAATATTCCTCTGCCTCTGTTGCTGCGGGTCTGTTTGTCATGAATCTGGCAAGCACGGGATTGTCTTTCAACTCACCTCTTTTTGCGGCATCAGAAATGACAATTTTGAAGTGGTTCAGGTCAGCTTCGGGTATGTAATTTGTAAAAAACTCATTGATCGTAGCATCCAATTGAGCTTTGTTTTTGGCCTTAAAGATGTTTGGTCTTTTTTCATCAGGGAGAAGTTTGGCTGACATATATTCAGCCATCAATTCACCAAGCTGGTATGCAGTAGAGAATCTCGAAAGAACTGTTCCAAAGAGATTAAGCGATGTCACCTTGAATAACGGCTCATATTCTTTCTTGATTTTCGCCATCAGACCGGTGTATTTTGCTTTGAGCACGGGATCGGAAGCGATAAATTTCTCGAGTTCAACTTCCTCCCGCTCCTTCTGACCGATTATGTCAACCTTGTTGAATCCAATCAGCTTGCCTCTGAAATTCTTCTCGGTATTCGCCATTGTTTTAATCTGGGGATCGAGTTTAAGTTTCCAGTCCGGGTTCTGGGCGCTCAATTCTTCAAACTTTGCAATAACAGAAGCAAAAACCTGCTGCATGTAAGGAAGCCGCACATCCCTGTGAAGCTTCAGAAATTCAGATGGTCTGTTTCTGTAGGTTACGCCGGGATATCCGAGTACAAAAACGAAGTCATTTTCCTTCACACCGTCGGGATTTACTTTGATGAATTTTTTGGGTTTATAGGGGACATTATCTTTCGAGTAAGACTTTGCGGAACCGTCGGGAGCCACATAAGCTCTAAGGAATGAAAAGTCGCCTGTGTGACGAGGCCATACCCAGTTGTCTGTCTCTCCACCAAACTCCCCGATTGCACGGGCAGGGACATAAACAAGCCGCACATCCTTTAACTCTTTGTAAAGGAACAGGATATAGGTTTTGCCTATGAACATTTCGGATACTTCAGCCTTTATGCCGGGTTCTTTTTGAGCCTCTTCAACAAGTTTGCGGCGGGCTTTATTTATTGCATCCACTCTCTCGGCAGACTCTTTTCCTTCAGCAGCCTGCAAAATAATCTCTGACACATCCTTGTAACCGACTGTGATCTGGCAGGTCAAACCCTTTGCAGGTATCTCAAGCTCTTTTTTCCCGGCAATAAATCCATTCTCAAGGTAATTGTTTTCGACTGTGCTGGCTTCTGCCACATAATCAAAAGAGCAATGGTGGTTTGTGAGAATCAGGCCGTCATCCGACACAAAGGACCCTGTACAACCCCCAACCTTCACTAATGCATCTATCAGACTCACACCATTCGGATTGTAAATTTCCTCAATTCCTATCTTAAGTCCTGCATCCTTCAGATTAAGACCGGGTATCTCGCTAAGTGGAAACATCCCTTCATCCGGGATTCTTGATCCGGCAAATATGAAGAGAAGTGCGACAAGTGTGATTTTAAGTCTGTATTTTTTTAAGAATGTGTGCATTTGTGATCGCCTTGTGTTTGTTGTGTGTTTGAGTACCTGAGTACTTGAGTACCTGAGTAGATTTCCCGAGGTTCCGAGGCTCTGAAGTTCTGAGGTTCCGAAGTTCCTATAAAAAAAGCTGCCCTGTTTTAACGCAAGGCAGCTAAATATATTTTCATTTTTTGTTAGGCAGTAACCGAAACGGGTTCCACTTTTGTTGTCCAGCCGAAACGGTCGGGCAATATGCCTTTCTGGATGCCGGTAAGTTCCTTGAAGAGGCGCTCGGCAAGTTTTCCGACCTGACGATCGCAGAAAACAAGACTTTTATCTTTATACTTCAATTCACAAACCGATGATATAATGGCAGCAGTACCTGTTCCAAATACTTCGAGTACTTCACCTTTTGCATATCGTGTCAGCAACTCATCCAAAGAAACCTGTCTCTCGCTTACTTTGTATCCCCAGTCTCTCAGAATCTGAATTGCTGATTTTCTGGTGATGCCGGGGAGTATTCCACCGGTAAGCTGAGGTGTAGCCACTTCGTCGTTAAACTGCACAAATATGTTCATTGTACCGACTTCTTCAATATACTTCAATTCCACAGCATCGAGCCAAAGAGTCTGGGTGCAACCCTCTTTTTTGGCAATTTCCTGACCAATGAGGCTTGCAGCATAGTTCCCGGCAGTCTTGCACTCGCCAAGACCTTTTCTCACGGTACGAACATATTCGTCCTGAATGAGTATCTTTACGGGTTTAAAACCTTCGGGGTAATACGCTCCAACAGGTGAAAGCAACAGAATAAATTTATATGTATCGGATGGTTTGACCCCGAGAACAGGATCGTCACCATACATGAATGGTCTGACATACAAGGAATCGCTCTCCCCGCGGGGAATCCAATTCCGTTCAATCCAAACGAGTTCCTTAAGCGCATCCACACAATAGTCGACATCCACTTCGGGCATGCAAAGTCTTCTTGCAGAATTGTTCATTCTTTTGAAGTTCTCCTCAGGTCTGAATAACTGATATTCACCATCCGGAGTATAATATGCCTTTAAGCCTTCGAATATCGTCTGTCCATAGTGCAACACAGAAGTTGCAGGATGCATCTGAAGCGAAGCCAGTGATGTTATTTGAGGATTATGCCACCCTTTTGCAGGTGTGTAATCCATGACAAATACATTGTCAGTAAAGTACTTTCCAAATCCAAGCTGTTCCGGTAGAACTACCGGTTCTGTTCTTTCGAACAGATTATACTTGATATTTTCCAAATCTCCCGTCCTTTCATTTTTAGGGTGAAAGTTATACGGAAATGTACGAAAATCAGTCAATTATAAAAAGTCAAAACGAACTACAATCTCATCATCATTGCAACTTCCTGAGCTGCTTTCATGTTAAAATCGTTTGTCAGGGTCTTGTTGTTCACGAGATCCATAATAGTTCCGATAAGACAAAGACCACCGGTGAAAAGATAAAGAATACCCATTCCTATCTGACCGAGGTAAAATCTCTGAATACCGCCGGCCACGAAGAAACCGAGAACTGTTAAGATCATAACTGTCTGGGCATCTTTCCTTTTCTGCGAGTAGATCATCGCAAATTCTTTAGCCTGATCGTCTGACATTTTTGAAAAATACGATTCGAGAAAGTTCATTTCTTCGAACGATGCTTGTGGTAAAAAGTCTTGAACTCTTGCCATAGGGGACCTCTGTTATTAAATGAATTGGGTTATTGATTAGTTGAAAAATTATCATAATAGTCTTATTTAAGCAATTGCATTGTATCTATTGCTTTTGCCATAATGCTTTATCTTTTTTTTTGAAATTATATTGGGTGTATGAAATTTGCACAATCCTGTAAAGAAGCATGGGAAGTGCGAGCAACCCGAGTTTGTGAGTTTCCCAACTCAGTCCGGGCTCTCCGTGCAAAAGATAAGAAACCGACCTGCCCAATCCACATCCCGGGCAATATTCGAATCCAAGATTGCTATATATGCAAAATGTAAAATCACTCTCTTTGAACGGGTCATAAAAAAAGAGGTAAAAAATGGCTGCCACCCAAATGGTTACTTCAAACCATGGCGATTTCACAAACTTAAAAATAGCTTTTAAGATATGCAGGAAATTCTCTCTTTTTTTAAACTCAAGTTAATAAAGTTTTTCAAATAACTGAAAATAAAACGATGTTTACACATCATTTTATTGCTTTTTACGGATTAATACAGAAAAAACTAGCCTGCTTTCTGCCGGTTGTACCTTCTCTCCCCCATTGCACGAATAAATTCAGGTTAAATGCTTATTTTTAAATTTCAAAAACAACCCGTTTATCAATCTTCTAATCGCAAAGTCAATAAGTAACTGCAAATGGAAACCACCGGATGAAAAAAACAGCTTTGATAATTCTTGTGTTGATATCACTGACAATCCATGCATTTCCGCCGGATCCGTCAAACCCGGTTTTATCAAATTCTGAGCATACAATCTCTCCTCTTGAGAAGGGATTTGGAGTAGTGCTTCTGTCAGGTCCCAATCTGGATGATGCAAAAGCTCAGGCAAAGAAATTTGCTGACATGGGTATGACTGTCCGGGTTGTCAAAAATGAAGCTGCCAAAAAAAACCGCTACCGGGTTGTTGCAGGACTCTTTTCCAAAAGAACCGATGCCGAATTCTATAAAAAGGAATTACAGGCTGAACTTAAAATAAAAAAGCTTTGGGTTCTGGAGTTTACACCTGAAAACAAAGTGGTTCTCACCCTCAAAGGACAAAATACTCCAAAGAACAACGATAAAAAGGAACCCCCAAAAGAGAAAGAAAAACCCGTCGATAAAAATCCTCCACCAAAGAAGGATGGAGAAACCACCGACAAGATGACGGATAAAGAGAAAAAAAATGAACAAAAGGTAAGCGAAGAGATATCTTCTCTCTTAAATACTTACAACACAGTTCTTATTATCTATAATATCGGTGAATTGAAAACATTAAACGACTTTACTCATCCGGCCGTTGGTTTTACCGTGTTGCAGAATTCCGGTGCTTATATAAAACTCGAATGGTTCAATAAAATCGATTCAATTCTCGACCACCCCCTGATGAAGGTAGTGCCTAAATCGTGTCAGCCAAAATTCGAAGAGATTCCTCAATACAGATGTGAATTGGAGAGCTGGTCGAAAACGGGTTGTTTTATGGGGAAAATCGATCCAACTGCAAAAGAGTTTTTGCGATTCGAAAAAAAATCAGAGAACCAGGAATTGCCTTCTGCCACCCTTGAAAAAATCAAGAACTGTGAAAAATACACCCTCTGGACTTTAATTCAGACCGATAATGCCCCCTACTATCACAAATTCCGGCTTTATTTCGGCTTCATCGACGGTAGATGGTACATCACCGGCATTGACCTGACGATACCATGCTCTCTTTAGGTATTAGGTATTAGGTATTAGGTATTAGGTATTAGGTATTAGGTATTAGGTATTAGGTATTAAATTTATATAAATTTACTGTCAACTCCAAGTTTTTTTTGAAATAACTTGACTGGGATGAAACTTATGTCCTAGGCACAAAGCTCTGTATATCGAATTAATACCTGATACCTAATACCTAATACCTATTGTTCATACCTTAGTGCTTCTATTGGATCGAGGTTTGCGGCTTTGTATGCAGGATAGGTTCCGAATAGTACACCCACCATGATACAGAGACCGATACCGATAAGAATCCAGTCGTAAGGTACGGCTGCTTTTGCATTCAGGAATGACCCGGCAAGATTTCCGATACCCACGCCGAGGAAGATACCCACGAGTCCGCCCAGGAAACAGAGAAGTATCGCTTCAATCATGAACTGGAGCAAAATCTGATAACTTTTCGCTCCGATAGCTTTTCTGATACCGACCTCTCTGGTTCGCTCGGTTACTGAGACCAACATGATATTCATGATACCAATTCCGGCCGCAAGCAATGCTATGAAAGAAACAACTCCGGCACCAATTTTAGCATAGATTGTCACATCGTTTATCTGACTCATCACTGATTCATTACTGAAAATCTCGAAATCACTCTCTTCACCGGGTGCATTTTTCCTGATGGAGCGCATCATCCCGATTGCAGTTTCGATCACCTTGTCGTAGTCTTCCTTCGAATGTGAAGTAACGGTTATGTTCACACTGTTTTTATATTTGCCGTAGTATCCCTGGAAAGTGGTTATAGGAATAGTAACAAAGTTGTCACGGCTCTGACCGAACATTTGTCCCTGTCCTTCGTACACACCAATCACTTTGAGGGGTTTACCATCCACTCTGATTTCTTTACCTATCGGATCCACATTGTCAAAAATTTTCGTTGCAACATCTTTCCCCAGAATGACAACATTATTGCTGTTCTGAACATCGAGATCGCGTATTTCCCTGCCAAACTCCACTTTCCAGTCGTTGGTTTTTATGGCGAGTGCAGTAATTCCGGAAATTGACACATTCGGATTGGTCTCTTTGTTACGGTATTTTATTACTTTACCAAACTGCCACTGCTCGGCACCGACAAACTTGGCAACGGTCAGTCCATCTTTCAGCCGGTAATACTCCTCAAGAGTAATGTCCCTTCTGTTTCTGTACTTGGCCATAGCCCCCGGACCACCCGAACGGATTGCAGGGAATTTTTGTATCTGAAAGGTATTCTTGGCAAGTGATGCCACACCTTCCTCGATACTCGTTTGAAGCATTGTAATCACAGTCATAATTACAATGATTGAAAAAATACCGACTACAATTCCAAGAATTGTAAGGGCAGCTCTAAGTTTGTTTGCTCTGAGCGCCCCAAGAGCAAGTATCAATGATTCAAAAAAACTTGTCATTCGTACCTCAAAGCCTCCACAGGATCAAGTTTGGATGCCTGCCATGCCGGGGCAAATCCCGCCAGAACCCCGACTATCAGAGAAATCACGATAGCAATTACTACCGCATCATACTGAACTGATGTCGGCAGCCACTGATTGACCAGCATACTGAGCAAAACGGCATTTATGAGACCGACCAATCCACCCAGCAGACAAATTGCTGAAGATTCCATTAGAAACTGTAATAAAATTGTTCTTCTCTTAGCTCCAATCGCTTTTCTTACACCGATCTCCCTCGTCCTTTCTTTCACAGATACAAACATGATATTCATGATTCCTATCGCACCTACGAACAGGGAAAGACCTGTGATGAAAAGCCCGCCCACCGAAATAACGCCAACAGTTGAGTTGTAGTTTTCCATCAACCCTTCCTGCTGGTTTACAGAGAAGTTGTTGTCATCACCCAGACGCAATCCTCTGACCTTTCTCATTACACCGATTGCTTCATCCTTAACTTCGTTCACCATGGCATTGCTTGGAGCTTTTACATCGATGGTAACACTTCGGAAATTTGAATTTACAAAATGTTTGAACAGGACTCCGATCGGGACAAAAACCTGCTTGTCAGGGTTAAAATTGCCGAGGATGAAGCTCCCCTGTTCATTCAAAACGCCAACTACACGGAAGTCGAAACCTCCTATTTTAATAATATTGCCGAGGCTGTTACCCGCAGGGAAGAGGTTTTTCTCCACTTCCGAACCAAGTACTGCAACATATCGCGACGACTTGCTCTCGATGTCAGAATAGAATCTTCCCGACTTAAAAGTGAAATTCGTGGTTTCGAGATACTCGGCAGTGGAGCCCGAGACGAAGATATTCTCCATCGCAAGTTCTCCATTCTTTACAGTTTCGTTCGACCAGATGGTTGGAGCCACTGCCACAGGAAGTTTCGCGAGCCTTTTATATTTCTCGTAGTCTTCCATCGTTATATTGGGCCTTTTTCTGATTTTCCACCAGTCAACATTACTGAACCACTCCCACTTGTCGATATGAAGCACATCGGAACCGAGAGAACTGATCCCCCGCTGGAATGCACCGTCGATACCTTTAATGGCTGTCGACATCAACACAACTGAAGTAACACCGATTACTATGCCGAGAGTCGTCAGAAAAGTTCGAATCTTGTTCGCCTTGATAGCGGTAAAGGCTATCAGAAGTCCTTCTTTGATCTCATACAAAAAGGTACTCAAATTGTTTGAACTCCATCTTTATGTTCGCTGACAATCAATCCGGGAATGATTCGGTTAACAACAGATTTATCACTCTCGATCAGTCCATCCTTCAGTCTGATTATTCTCTGAGCATGACGCGCAACCTCATCCTCGTGGGTAACAAGAATAATGGTGTTCCCTTTTTGATGAATCTCATGAAATAGAGCCATGATCTCTTCACCCGTCTTGGAATCGAGGTTACCAGTCGGTTCATCAGCAAGAATAATGGCAGGATTTGTAGCCAGTGCTCTCGCAATTGCCACTCTCTGTCTCTGGCCGCCGGAAAGTTCGTTTGGTTTGTGATGGATTCTGTCGCCCAGTCCCACACTCTTCAGAGCATTCTCAGCTCTTTCTCTTCTTTCGTGTTTTGGCATACCCGAGTAAATCAGGGGCAGCTCAACATTGTGAAGTGAATTGCTTCGCGAAAGGAGGTTGAAAGTCTGGAAAACAAAACCAATCTCACGGTTACGGATCTCAGCGAGCTGATTATCAGACATCTGACTCACATTGTTTCCTTTGAACTCATACCTGCCGCTTGTCGGGGTATCGAGACATCCGAGCATGTTCATCAGAGTTGATTTGCCGGAACCCGATGGTCCCATGATGGCGACATACTCATTTGCATCTATTTTCAACGAAACATCCGCAAGCGCACGAACTTCCTGAGTACCGATCTTATAGATCTTCTTTATGTTCTCAATGGTTATTATGTTCATTTAACACTCAATTTCTATTTCTTTTCCTGCTTTGGTCCGCCACCGCCATTGTCAACTTTTACGAGCATGTCATTCTTCAGTTCGCGTGAGATCGCCCTGTAAGGTCCACTGACGACTTCCTGTCCCTGTTTCAGTCCCGACTTTATCTCGATGTAATTATCATCACTGATACCGCTTTTCACCGGTACTTCCTTAACTTTGCCACCATCGATAACAAACACTATCTCATCAGGTTTGTCTTTTTTCGCAGGGGTTTTCTTCTTAACAGCAGCATTTTGCTCATCCGGATTGTCTGCAGGTTTCATGTCCTCTATCTTGGCAGTTACAGACTGTATTGGAACTGTAACCACATTCACCATTGTCTCGGTCTCGATGATTGCATTGCACGACATTCCCGGACGAAGTACTGATTCAGCATCCTGAATCTTTATTTTCACTTCGAAATTCACAACCTGTTCCTGTGTACCTTGACCGGTGGTTTTGGCACTGTTTGATATTTCAGATACAATTCCGAGAAACTGTTTATCGCCGTAGGCATCAACTTTTATTTTAGCAGTATCACCAAGTTTTACATTCACTATATCATTTTCATCAACATCAACGATTGCTTCCATGTTTTTTAAGTCGGAAATCGTCATCACATTGGTACCCTGACTGAATCCGCTTCCCAGAACTCTCTCACCTTTTTCAACATTGAGCTTTGTAACGGTTCCTGTTAAAGGAGAGTTTATTGTGGTTTTAGCAAGTTGTTCGCGTGCTTCACGAACAGCAGCCATGTTTTGTGAAATATTGGCATTTGCTGCATCGAGCCCCGCTTTAGCCGAGAGCCATTGTGCCTTTATCAGATCGTATTCAGCCTGACTTGACATTCCTTTTTTAAACAATTCCTCCATCCTGTTGAGATCGAGTTGTAATCTCATCAGTTCAGCTTCCCTTTGCGCCTTCAATGCCTTGGTCGATTCCAGGCTTGCTTCAGCTCTTTCAAGTTGTGAAGCATAGATATCGGATTTGATCTTGAAAAGAAGGTCACCCTGCTTAACATTATCTCCATCCTTTACCGCAAGCTGGGTTATTTCACCTGTGACTTCAGGTGTTATCAGCACTTTGAACTCTGCTTCCACTTTTCCTGTAGCAGTTACGGTCTGAGTAACTGTACGCATTACAGCTTTTTCTGTCTGAACCACAGGAATCTCTTCCTTGGAACCTTTCGCTATGATCAGTCCAATAATTACTGCCAAAAGGACGAAAAGTATTCCGAAAACCAATATCTTTTTTGAGCGCTTTTTCTCAGCCATCTCTATCTCCAAAAATAAAATGTCTTATTCAAAATTCTCTGTATTAATCGATCCAAGATCGTACTTCAATTGTTCTTCAAGCTTTAACAAGTCGAAAAGTGAGTTCAAATAGTCAACCTGTACTCTGACGAGGTCGGTATTTGCAAGCTGCAGATTAATTAAAGTGCTTGAACCCACTTTATATCTTGCTTCTTCGAGGTCTCTGTTGGCTTCTGCAGAAATAATGCTTTTGCGTGCAACATCGATCTTCTTTTCAGCGGTCTTAAGTTCAAGATATGACTGCAGTAAATCCCTTTTGATCGCCTTCTGAAGATCTGTCAGCTCTATTTGTTTATTCTTGACCTGAATTTGGGCAAGTTGCTCGTTTGCAGTGATTGAGTAACCGCTGAAGATGGGAATACTCAGATTGAATCCAAAGCTGATCGTGCGGTTATCAAGTATGTTCCAGGGAGTTGTTCCACCGAGGGAATATGATACTGAATTTGTAATCCTGGGCATGTTTGCACTCTGAGCGAGTTCCACCCCGGATTCAGCATTTTGAAGGTCAACTTCAACTTTTCTGACATCTGATCTCTTCTTCATGGCTTCAGCCACGAGTTCATCCAAAGACCTGTCATACCAGTTATCGCCACTTACAGTATCCTTTTTCAGAGGAGTAAGCAGCTTTGTTCCATCCACAAACTCAAAATCTTCGGTAACATCAAGTCCGAGATAGTAATAGAGCCTCTGCTTGGCATCATTCAGACTCTGTTCTGCCTGAAGAAGGTCAAGTTCCGCCTGTCCTACCTTTACCTCTTGTTGCCTTACATCGGTAAGAATTCCTGATCCGACTTTCACATTTGCCTCAATAATCTTCAGGTTTTCTTTGTTCCAGTCAAGATTTTCTTTTCTCACTTTAACCAGTTCGGTGAAGTTGAGAATATTGTAATATTGAGTTATGGTCTGGTAAACAATCTCCTGCTGCAGACGCATAAGGTTCAGTTTGGCAGCCTGAATATCTCTGGTTTTCATACCTATTGAGGTGTATTTGGCAAACCCGTCAAAAACAGTGTAACTGGAACTCACACCCAGTCCCCAGCTTCTTCTTTCATCTTTCAGCGAAAAATCGCCGACCTTAAAGTCGGTCCTCGACCAGTCCCAGGAAGCATTACCTGTAACGGTCGGATACAAATCGCTTCTCGATGAAAGCAGATTGCTTTTTCCACTTTCGATCTGGTTTTTTGATTTCAGAACATTTGGATTGTTCCTGAAACCAAGCCGGATCGCTTCGTCGATGGTTAAAATTTTCTTCTCTTGTGCCGCGGCATTGAATAAGAGAATAATAGCAAAAAATGCTGCAAACAATTTATTCATTAGTCACTCCAAAGTGATTTTTGTCTATTTTCTGTAATCACCGTCACAAATTATGTAATCAGTAATTAACAGAGGAAATTAGTTTATAAACGGTCACATTTATTTATGAATGGCGGAACATTTTTGATATCAGGCGCTCTTAATGCCCGGATTCAAAAGGTTTGCCGCCTCATCCAACATATACTTATAAGCTGCATCATATTCGTTGGGAATAATCCCCTCGAGAATTGCTTCTTCGATTGCTTTTTTTACGATTCCCACTTCCCGCCCGGGTTTCAGTTTCAACACTTCCATTATCTCCTCACCCCGAACAGGAGACTGGAATGCTCTAAGGGCATCCTTCTCTCTGACCTCGAGTACTCTTTGCATCACCCTGTCATAATTCGCAAGGATGGTTTTTACTTTATACTCGTTTTTGCTTGTAATATCAGCCCGGCAGAGGGTTATCAGATCGTCAAGATCGTCTCCTGCCTCCACAATCAGTCTCCTGATCGCCGAGTCGGTCACCGAATCATTTGAAAGAGCCACAGGCCTCAAATGAAGTCTTACTAATTTTTTTATGTAATTGATCTTCGCAAAAGGAAATTTCATTCTCTGAAAGATACCCCTCATCATCCTGGCACCCAGTTCTTCATGACCATGAAATGTCCAACCCGTACCTTCAACAAATCTCTTCGTCTGCGGTTTTGCAATATCATGAACCAGTGCTGCGAACCTCAGCCACACATCATCCGTGACTTTTGAGATATTATCCACCACCAGACATGTATGATAAAACACATCCTTGTGGTGATACTCGTTTATCTGATCAACTCCGCCAAGTTTGTCAACCTCCGGAAAGACAATTTTCATGACTCCCGATTCGTACATCAACCTCAAACCGTCACCGGGTCTTTCGCCACCGAGTATTTTTATAAACTCATCCTTTACTCTCTCCTGACTTACAATCTCGAGCCTCGCAGCTTTTCTTTTCATGGCTTCAAAAACTTCGGCGTCTATAGTAAATCCGAATCTCGCTGCGAAACGGATAGCCCGCATAATCCTCAAAGGATCGTCATCAAAAGTTGTGTCAGGCTCGAGGGGTGTTTTCAGAACACCGGCGAAAATGTCTCCAATACCGTTGTATAGATCAGAAATCTCGCCAAACGAATCTTTGTTTATAGAAACAGCGATAGAATTTATGGTAAAATCTCTTCTGGAAATGTCGTCCTCGAAAGTCGAGGGTACCACTTCCGGGTTACGGCTCTCAGGCTTATAACTTTCCTTCCTGGCTCCCACGAATTCGAGATCAAAATCTCCATATTTGAAGTTTGCAGTCCCGAAATTACCATATACAATGATATCCTTTACCCCAAGTTTCCTGCCCAGATCTTCAGCGAAAGCAGTACCGTCTCCCACCACCAAAATATCAATATCCTGTTTGCCTGCCCCAAGTATCAGGTCTCTAATATACCCACCAACGACGAATGCCTTCTCGTTCCTTTGTCCGGCAATTTCTGCCGCTGCCTCTATAAAAGGCAGTTTTTGCAGATTTCCAACGATTAAATCTTTAATTTCCAAATCACTCTTTATCAAACGGCTTTCACTTCTCCACTAATTTGCAAACACAGCCTTAAATATACGATATTTTGAAATTTCCTGTTGCAACAACAATTTTTTTTCATCAATTTCCATAAGTGTAACCGCAACATTTTTGTCTTTATTCGATCTTACCAAAACAGTACACAGTTTCAACTTTCCACTGTCTGAAATGCCGGCAATGCATTCCTTTAGATTGATGGCACCGGGAAAAGGTAACACTCCGTTGTATAAAATCTCAACAATTGCCTCATATATTATCTCATCTTTCTCTTTTAATGAATAGAGAGTTCGCAGTCTCTCCTCAGAACCGAGTGAACTGTAAATAAACGGGTCCACTCCATTCTCCAACAGCCGATCCCGTAGTCTAAAAGCATTCAACATAAAATCAGGAACATTAGGATCAAGAAACTCTTTTTTGATATCCCTGACTGCCACAGTGTCACCTGTGAGATGCACAATTGAGTACTTTAGCAGTTGGGAGTTCAATCGGTCAGAGTATGACAGGTTCTTTTTTTGGAATTCGTCGATTGCTGCGAGGGCTTTTGATCTTTCTTTCAGAACCATCAGACAGTTGATTTTCCCGGCAACTGTTGAGAAACTTCCGGCAGATTCTGAAAGTCTTTGATATATTTCCAGAGCGCCGGTCCAGTCTTTGTTTCTGAAATATTCGGTGGCCAAAGCCATCTCCTCAGCAAAATATCTCGGACATGTTTTCTGTAAAAGGGGTTTTCTATCAAAATAGAAATCGAGTGTCCCCTGGCTTATTCCGCTTCGAACCATAGACATCTTCTTTTTGAATTCACCCGAGTACGCTTCCAGCGGTTTCTTGTAAACCGCCTCAAAATCTCCTGTTTCGTAGTACTCTCTGAATTTTTGAATTCCGGATGTTTCAATCATAAACCTGCTGAATGCTCCGCTGATGAGATAGGCAAGAGTCGGATTTACATTAAAAAAACCAAAACCGGGAAAAACCTGCGAGACATCCACTTTGTATTTCGAGTTCAGAGCTGCAGCCGCAAATTCATCAATCGAATAACCCCCAACAACGCCATCAGCCGTGGTGGCAGCTCCTTCTATCAGACCAGGCATAAAATTGTGGGCTACCTTAAATATGCTCCAGCCAAATTCGGCAGTAAAAAGGTGAGCCAGTTCGTGTTTCAAAGATTTCTCCAGATTGGCTCTGGTTGTATACGCCTGCCTCAACCATGGTTTGGCTACATCGGCATTTTCAACTCCGAGATACATCTTCTTGCTTTTTGAGTCTTTGAATACTACCGACTGAAGGTGTTCCGGTGGCTTGATTTTATAGTACTGCACAAGTTCATGGTAATATACTTCGTGGAGATTTGCTACATATTCCAACTCTGCAGGAGTCAGTTTTTCCTCGGATAAAATCAGGAAGTGAGGCGTAACAACTCCGTCTCTGAAGTTTTCAGTGAAATTTTCCCGCAATGTGATCAAGCCGGCTTCACGGGAGACATAATAGGAAATTGCCGGCAGGAGTATGATGATCGAGACACCAAAAATCAGCCGTTCCCTGATTTCCTTCGTTCTGAAAACGATTTCTACAATGATAATTACAAGGGCGACAATTGAAATTACCCCCCTGTATAACACAATTTTTTCGGTAACCGGAATGAACTCATCATAAATCACCCCCGGGTAGTAAGTGAAGATGGCATTGTAGAGATAGAATTGCGGATAGAGGTAGAAATCAATAATCCAGTTGAAAAGAACGAGCAAAAATAGAATAGAGAAAACCGTTTTCCTGAACTTTATTCCGGTGAGGAGAACAACAGCCGATATTGCTCCTCCCGTAAGAGGAGCCGTTAAACAAAAGACTGAGTAATACTTTAACCCGCTCAGCAAACTGCAGTCACCGGAGAAAAGATGACCGAAGAAGTAAACCACCGGAGGGATCAGAAGATAAATAACCGCTTTTTTGAAAAATGTTTTTAACCCGTCCCTGAGTTGATCAACATCTGCGGTTGATTTAAAATAAGACAGTCCTGATAAGAAAGTTATCAGGACTGCATTTAAAACAGATGCCTCGTAGCTAAAAAACTTCAGTACAGGCAGAAAAAGGAAAAGGATGTTGACTGCGAGCAAAAAACCACACGCAATCAAAAAATTTCTGTCTTCCGGGAATTTAATATTCAGTGCCCGGAACGCGTTCAATTTCAGCTCCCAAATTACGAAGTTTTTCTTCAAGTCGTTGGTAGCCTCTGTCAAGGTGGTAAATCCGGAGTACTTCGGTAGTTCCATGCGCAGCGAGTCCGCCGAGAACAAGACTTGCGCTGGCTCGTAAATCAGTTGACATAACCTTTGCACCGCTTAATTTCCTGCTTCCCTTTACAACTGCGGAATTGTCTTTAACCTCAATTTGTGCACCAAGCCTCGCAAGTTCAGGCACATGAGTAAATCTGTCTCTGTAGATTGTATCGGTGACAGTGGAAACTCCCTTGGCAGTCGCCATGTAAGCAATCCATTGTGCCTGCATATCGGTGGGATAACCGGGGAAAGGACCTGTTGTAACATTGATTGCCTCGGGTCTCACTCCTTTTGCATCGACGGTTATGGAGGAATCATCGTATGTGAAAGTAACTCCGCTTTCTTCCATTTTTGCGATCACAGAGTAGATGTGAAGCGGATTTGAAGATTTTACGGTAACTTTTCCGCCGGTAATTGCTCCTGCCAGCAAAAGCGTACCGGCTTCTATTCTGTCTGGAATTGTCTCAATATCTGCCGGTTGAAGTGAGTCAACTCCCTGAATGTGAAGAATTGGGGTACCAATTCCACCGATTTTCGCCCCCATTTTCGAGAGGAATTCAGCAAGGTTTGTGATTTCGGGTTCCATCGCTGCATTATTCAGGATTGTCTCGCCTTTTGCCAACACTGCCGCCATCAAAAGGTTGCCTGTAGCCCCTACTGAAGGGACATCAAAATTGATTCTGTTCCCCTTCAACCTTTTGCTCTTCGCAATTATGTAACCATCCACCAGATCGATATGGGCACCGAGTTTCTTCAATCCTTCAAGATGAAGATTGATCGGACGGGGTCCCCATGCACATCCGCCGGGAAGTGAAACTTTTGCATAGCCGTGTCTTGCGAGTAACGGCCCCAGAACATAAACAGAGGCACGCATCTTTTTCACATGTTCATACGGAGCTTCGAGAACTGAAACACCGGCAGTGTCCAGTGTAATCAATTCATCTTTAAAGGATGCTTCCACACCAAGGTGTCTCACTAATTTCAACATGGTGAAAACATCATTTAATTCCGGCGTATTTGAGAGCAGCATTTTGCCGGAAGCAAGCAAAGCCGCAGGAATCAGGGCAAGAGAGGCGTTTTTTGCACCACCGGCTCTTACCTCACCTGACAGAACCCTGCCACCTTTGATTATAAATTTGTCCACTAAAAATCCTTAAAAATTCAAATACAAAATCGCACCACCGGAGGCAGCCATGTAAAGCCTCGCTTTTCCGGATGTTACCGAGTTGAGAAGACTTCCCGCAACCGCCTGCTGATATTTCCAGGTCTCACCGGCGTCTTCACTTCTAAAAATATCACCCGTGTTGGATATGATCACTCCGTTTGTTGGTGAATTGAACCGGACTGCAATTAATGGTGAAGTTACATTCACATCAATCTTTTTCCATTCCCTTCCACCATCTCCGGAACGGAATATCTGACCACCACCACCGACCATCATAAACACCCCGTTTCCGACGAACCGGATATCTTTCAGGTATGTGGTCGTTACCGATGGTCCCAAAGTCCAGGTTTTACCGCCGTCTTCAGTCCTGATCAAGGTTCCGTTGTCACCGACGGCTATTCCGATGCTTCCATCCATGAAGTCGGCAGAATAGAGGTCGTTTGTAATTCCGGTCGTTCCTTTGTTCCAGGTAACTCCCTGGTCATCAGAGTAAAGGATCATGCCGCCGGCTCCAAGTAAAACCACTTTCCCGGAGGCCATTGTCTCGATCTTCAAGATATCACTTGTGCCGGGAATGGTCATTTTCTTCAATAGTGAATCCCTCGGTACGAAAGCATACAAAGTCCCTTTTGCTCCTCCGATCATGAAGCCCAGACTTGGGATGTGGGAAACGGTGTAGAGTTCGACTTTATCGGGAGACGGAATCGTCTTCCAGGTTGTACCATTATCCGAAGTAAGGATGATCGTACTGCTGTCGCCCACTGCAACTCCGGTTCCTGAACCGTCAAAAACAGCACTCCGCAGATTAACCGGCAATCCTGTATTCATCCTTTCAAACGGGTTCGCCCCCTGATACTGAGGGCTGCTCGTGGATGAAAACGAGGTGTCGAGAGAGGTTTGTTTCTTCGCTTTGAGACTGTCACCAAAACCTGAAATAAGTGTATAGAACAGGTAAACCGCCCCAATCAAACCGGCAAATGCGAGAATCGTAAAGATGGTAAATTTTATAGACCGTTTTACTTTTGCCGACTGCTGCTGCTCCATTGGCGAGCGGTCTTTCGCTGGTGCCGGACCCTGCCTGATTACATTCAGAGCATATCCGATTTCCTGAAGGAACTCGTCACAACTTGAGAAGCGTTTTGCCTGGTCTTTCTCGAGGGCTTTGGAGATTATTTTATCGATCATCGGCGGTAAACCGGGAATTGTAGCCGAAAGCTTTGGAGCAGGTTTCTTTAGATGCCCCTGCATGATCTCATATTCGGTTCCCGATTCAAAAGGCGTCAAACCGGACAGCATCTCATAAAAGGTGATGCCTATCGAGTAAATATCGCTCTGTCTGGTTGGTTCCTCGGCATTTATTTGCTCCGGACTCATATAAAGGAGCGTGCCAATTTTTGTTCCTGTTTTGGTAATTCCTTTTTCATAAATCGATTTGGAGATCCCAAAATCCATTATTTTTGCAACACCATCAGGGTCGATCATCACATTCGAAGGTTTAATATCCCTGTGAATGAAGCCTTTCTGATGAGCATAGCCTACTCCCCTTAAAATCTGTTGCAGAATGTCGAGAGCCTCGCCAAGTTCAAGAGAACCTTTCCTGTCAATTATCTGCTCCAGCGTTTCACCGTCAACACACTCCATCGCAATACCGAGATAACCCTGTTCATCTATAAAACCGTAAACCGGAATTATATTAGGGTGATTAAGTTTAGCCTGATTCCGGGCTTCTCTCTTAAATCTCTCGATAAATTGAGCACTTTGTGCTGTCTGGGCACTCAAAATTTTCAAGGCAACAAATCTCTCAAGTTTCAAGTCAAGAGCTTTGTAAACGGCACCCATGCCGCCCTCTCCCAACTTTGAAATTATCTTATAACTGCCAATTATAGCGCCTATCATAGGAGTACTTCTATTTGTTACTAATTATTATAAATGTGTAATTGTCAGTTGCACCGTTTGCTTCGACAAGATTCGATATTCTCACATCCATCTCCGAGAGATCCTCCATAGATAGAATGTCGATGATGTCATCTCTGGAAATCATGCCACTGACTCCGTCGGTGCAAAGGAGAAATTTTAGTTCGTCTGATGAGTCAAGGGCCATCTTACCGGTCTCAATTTCGATCTCATCCTTCTCACCCACCGCGCGAGTGATAATATTTTTAAAAGGATGTTTTTCAGCGGTTTGCGGAGTAATGATACCTTTGTCAACCATGTTCTGCACCAGCGAATGGTCTTTGGTCAGTTGCTGCAACTCCCCGTTAAAAAAGAAATATATTCTCGAATCACCGGCGTGTGCCCAATAAGCGCCGTTTTTATCGAGATAAAGAACAACAACAGTAGTCGCCATTCCTTTTAGTTCAATATCCCGTGAGGCAGCCTCAGTAATCCTGTCATTTGCATGCCTTATTCCTGCACTCAAACGATCCAAAGGATGACTCCCGGTTGATTCCATGAATGCTTCAATTATTGAATCAACTGCAATCCGCGATGCTGTCTCGCCACCATTATTTCCACCCACCCCATCACAAACGACGGCGAGAAATCCGTCTTCTGTTTGAAGTGTGTCTGCGTGGTCCTGGTTGGTCTCGCGAACAAGTCCACACTTTGATTCACAAATGTAATTTATATTCATAAAGGAAACTTCCGGGTACTTGTATTCAATTTTCCAAAAATTGCTAAACTGTAAAATTCCACAAACAAATTAATTAAAATTCAGGGTATTAATCAAATATGAATTACTAATATATTGCCATTATCACATCCGATGAAAAGTAATCCACCATTATAGAGAATTTCTGTCCGGATTCTCCCCCCGGTTTGCATCTCCTGAAGTGGTTTCATCTTTTCTTTATCGAGAAGTATAATTTTACCATCTGCAGCAGCGATGATAATTCTTGACTTAGTCGCAAATGCTTTCAGGTCAATCATTCCCCCTGAATCAAATGTTGCCCTGACATCGCCCGTCTTCAGGCTTATCCTGTAAACTTTCCCGGCAAGGTCACCAACAATAACCTCTCCCCCTGAAATCAGGGGAACAGCCTCTATCTTCGCCGTTTTCACACTCCAAAACTCATACCCCTCTCTGCCGGCAAGTTTTATACCCCCGCTCTCAAATGCAACGAGGTAATTGTCGCCCACGGGATAAAATGCGGTCACCACATCTTTGGTACCGCAATTAAAATAGTTAATCTCCATTGAAGTGGTGCTGATTTCGCATATTTCGCCTGTTGTCAGTCCTGCAACTATCTTGCCGGGGAATTGCAATACGACAGAGGAGATGCTCCCCTTAATCTCAAGTTGCTTTATTAAGGTAGCACTGCTGTCGAGGAAGAAAACCCCATTATCTGCAACTGTCACTATCAAACCATCAGCATCAAAAAGTGCCCCGTTTCCAATTGCCGGTAATTTTTTGTCAAATTCCTCTTTCCCTTTTAATATATCGTATTTAGCGAACTGAAAAGCGGGATTTTGTTTTTTCTTGTATAAATAATACATCTGATTACCCCGAAAAACAGGTGCCGAAACAATGGTTGTATTTCTCGTGGAGGCATAACCATTCTCTTCAAATTTATCGGGTTCAAAAGCATAAATTCGTCCGCTGTATTCGGCTGCAAACAGAAAACCCTTGTGAAAGTTCAGTGAATTCCGGAAAAAATTACCGTTCGCTTCGAGAACCGTAACCACTCTTAAAGAATCGGGGTCAACGATTGTTTTGGAATCCTCTTCCGGCAAAGTGATCTCCCTCTTCAAAGTAATGGAAGAGTAACAGCCTGTAGCAAGGAAAAATGAGCTTACGACGAAGAAAAGTGACAAAAACTTTTTCAAAAATCCCACCCAAAGAAAAACTGATAAAATAGCCCGTCCTGGAAGCGGCTGAAATTATTTTCAATCTTCTTGCCGATGTCGTATCGGAACAGAATCAGGTTGAACAGATTGAAACGAAATCCAACTCCGACACTTCCGAGGGTTTCGGTGTAGGTTTTATCCCAGAGGGAACCCGCATCAAAAAAAAGTGCTCCGCGGATTCCTGAGAAACTCAGGCCTACGAACGGGAGTTGCAGAGCAATTCTGTCAATCAAAGGGAATCTCAGTTCAACTGATGTCATCCAAAATTTCTGTCCGCGTAAACCAAATCTCGGATATCCCCTCAAATCCCAGCTCCCTCCCGCTATGTAACGGCGTGTGGTCGTCCCTTCATTCCAGTAAACAGAAGCTCGAAAGGCGAGACTTGTGGTGTATAACAGCCTCTGATAATGTCTGTAATCCACTATTAAACTGTAAAAATTCTCATTTTTATATCTGATATCGTGGGTCATTCCAAGCTGAAATCTGAATCTCATCCCATCAAGAGGACCGGAGGGTCCCCACAAGGCATTATCAAATACATAAGCAACGCTGTTGCTCAGGAGGAGTGATTTTGTGTCATTCCCAAAACCGATGATATCCTTGTTTACATTAGCGAGTGAAAGTGAGGTCTCTAACCGGTCAAAAGAGGAAAGCGGATATTGCAACACGAAGTAAGACCCAAAACTTTTTTCGTAATAGTACTCATCGCTCTCACGCAGGTCATATCTCCTCCCGCGATAATTAAATATCCCGTAGCCCCAGTTCGTCCTGTTTTTTGAATTTAACCTGAAGATATCCACATTAAAATTCTCAAGGAAATCAGATTGTGTCTCGGCAGTATTGAAAAGCAGCATAAAGAAACGGTCGTCACCTAAAAGATCACTCAATGAGAAAAGAGCTCCTCCTCTTGTACCAAAAACAGGGTCAGTCGAAATCTGACTTTGGGCGTAATCAAGGGTGTATTCCTCGGAATAATTAACAACTCCTTTTTTCGATTCTGCCGGCAGGATATCAAATTTCCCGGAATTTGTCACTTTACCGGAGTTAAGGGAGACAGTCGGCAGTTTGACTGTATCTTTTGCTTCAATGTTGAATTTATAAATATCAAAACTCAATCTTTCAATCGATGTAAAGAATATTGAATTTCTGTAGATTGAAAATGGTGATTCGAGTCCTGTGTACAAGGCAGTGACAGGTTTAAGAGAATCAGCAAACCTGCCCGATTTGATATCTATTGAGTAGAGATTGTAAACTCCATCGGCATCGTTTGCGGTAATAAGTTTTGTTTTATCGGCACTGAGCTTTGGATAGGCAAAATTTGAATTCGAGGAGGTAAGTCGGGTCAGATTTTCACCGGTATTTTTGACACTGAAAATATTGGAGAAAACCTTCGCTCCTTCAGTTGTTCTGTCGGATACAAATATTACCTCGTCCTCAATGATTCCCTCTGCGGGATAACGGTCATTAAAGTGGTCAGTGGTAAGCCGTATCAGGGTTCCGTTCGAAACCAGGCGGTAAATATCAGTGAATCCTTTTTTGTCAATACCCCTGAAAAGCAAATCCCCAGAGTTTGTAAAAGCAGGATCGGATATGGAAATGATGGAGTCCAAACGGAGCGTTTTAATTTTTTCTTTACCATTCAGATCAACGAAGTGTATTACATCACTTTCCTTTGATCTCGTGATGAAGGCCGCTGTCCCGTTTTTTGAAACAGCAAGTGACGGTTCAAAAAGATGAACAGACTCGAAATCCGCACCTCTTTCGGCAGTCAAAAGCCTTTCTCTTTTAATCTCTTTAGAAAACGATGAATCCATCTCTGAAATGTATAGTGATGAATAGCCGTCTTTGTTGGCGGTATAAACCAGATTGTACTTTTGCCTTGCAGTATCAATCCAGACAACGGGATCAAAATTGTATCCACCGGAGATTATTTTATTGGTTACCAGAGAGTTTGAAGAATGCGTATTCACCAACGGGAAATATCTCTTCCTTTCGGCTTCTGTCCACTCGGCATCAATCTCATCAATCGACTTGCCCAGCGTAATCGACATCACCTCGTCAAAATCTTCGGAAAGATGGAGGTTTTCAAGCATGCGTATGATGTACCACTTGCCATACTTCTCATTTATAAATTCCATAAATGCCTGGCCAAACTTGTACATGATGAACGAGCCGTAAACAGCGTCAATATTCTTTAGACCTGTGAAGTAATTGTTAAGCAGTGCATCCCGCATTATCATGTTTGCCTGAGCATCAGGTCTTGTGGAGTAAAATTCCGCAAGCCCCTCAACGAACCAGAGTGGAGGCAGGTTGGCCGAGGTCCATTTTCTGTCTTTATATAATCTGGTGACTTTCGAGGTCATGAATACATGAGTGAGTTCATGATTTATAACATGACGAAACTGCTCCATTGATCCAAGAAATGGAATTACCACCCTTCCTTTCAGAAATTCAAAAAAACCGCCCACTCCTTCAGGAATAAACCCCGGCGAAACATTGGTCTGTTGAAACTGAATATGGGTATTGTAAAAAATTAAAGGGATGGGATGAGTAATTGTATGTGAAAATTCAACTTTCAGCCGGGACCAGGCATCCTCAGCGATTCTGGCACCAATCTCTGCAACCGGAGCCATTTCGGCATTGTAATAAATGTCGAAATGCTCTGTCTTCATTATTCGCCAATCGAAATTTTCGTACTGAACCTTGTTTCGTCCAAAAAAATAGGATTGTGCGGGAATTATTGGAGCTAAAACCCAGAGAAGGAAAAAAACGGAGATGATAACTTTTTTGCTCAGGGAATCTCTCGAGTTCATTATCAAAAAAAATGGGGAGACAGTCCACCGCCTGATCAATCGGTCAGTGAACTGTATTTAAATTAAGTGCCGTGTCCTTTGAATATTAAACTCATCAAAGAATATCTGGATTTTTTCCAGTACATCTTCTTCACAAGGACATTTGATACATTCTTCAGCCAGTTCCTTTGCCCTTGCATAACTGAAGGATCTGATTGTTCTCTTTATTGACGGAGCTGCTGCCGGAGATACTGACAGCGATGTGATGCCCAGCCCGACAAGCAGTGGCACTGCAAGAGTATCTGCCGCCATTTCACCGCAGATGCTAATACTTATATTAAACTCCTTGCAGTCTTCCATTATATATCCGAGAGTTCTGATAACCGCAGGATGAAACTCCTGATACAGATCAGCGACAAGATCATTCCCTCTGTCGACTGCCATCATGTATTGAATCAGATCATTGGTGCCGATGCTGAAAAAATCGCTCTCAGGGGCGAGTTGCGAAGCAAGAACTGCAGCGGAAGGTACCTCTATCATGATACCAAGCTGAAATGCATCGGAAAATCTTTTTCCAGCTGCTGTCAGTTCGACCTTGCATTCCTCAATCAACTTTTTGGTCTCCCTTATTTCCTTTATCGTGGAGACCATAGGAAGCATAAACCGGATATTTTTGTTTATTGATGAACGCAAAATTGCTTTAATCTGCTGTTTGAAGAGATCTTTGTTATCGAGCAGAAATCGAATGCCTCTCAATCCCAGAAACGGATTCCTCTCCGAAGGATGGAAAAGTCTGGTTTTGTCCCCGCCAAGATCGAACGCCCGGATAGTCACCGGCTCAGGATAAATCCTCGCCGAGAGATCTGTATAAATGCGGGTCTGGGTTTCTTCATCAGGAAATTCACCAAGCTCTTCTATCAGTTGCTCTGTCCGGTAGAGACCAATACCTTTGGTACCACTCGAGGCCAGTTTCTCTATTTCCCCCGACACATCAACATTCGCCTGAAGTTCAATTTCAACTCCATCCAAAGTAACCGAAGGAAGATCCACAAGTTCTTTCATCCCCTCATTGACAGCATTCAAGTGGTCTATCTTTGACCGGAAGAAATCTATCTGCTCTTCTGTGGGATTTATAAAGACATAGCCGTAAAAACCGTCAACAATAAGTTCAGTATCCCCCTCGACTATTTCCAAAACTTTTGGGACACCGAGTACTGCAGGAATGCTTAAAGATCTGGCGATAATTGCTGCGTGAGATGTCAATCCACCGTGTTCAGTAATATAGCCTTTCACATCATTTCTCGAAAAGAGAATTGTATCAGCCGGCGTAAGTGATTCGCTGACCACTATTGTTCCCGGTACAATCTGCGACGACCATCTCTCCTTTTTCAGGTTCCGGATGATTCTGTCTCTGATATCCTCGATATCATTTGCCCGTTCCTTCATGTAAACATCTTCTGTGTCGTACATGATGGCAGTCAGTTTGTTAAACTCTTCTTTTACAATACTCTCCGGTTCCCTTTTTTCTGCAACTATTCTATCCTGAATAACTCCGACAAGATCAGGGTCTTCCAGAATGAGTAACTGAGCCTCAAATATTGCAGCCCTTTGCTCCCCCATTTTTTCTTTTGCCACTTTGAAAATTTTATCAAGCTCTTTTCTCGATCTTTCGAGTGCCTCATTGAAAGCTGCAACGGCTTCTTCAATGTCCTCAATTTGACCATCCTTGATTACAATCGCCTCTTTTGAGTAGACATATGATTTGCCGATGTACAGTCCGGGTGCAGCCGGAATGCCCTTCAACCAGTTGAACGAGCTGCTCAGCAGCAAATCATATCCTTTCATAGCTCTTCGAATCCTCTCTCGAAAAATGTACAGACTTCTTCCGACATGTTGGTTTCATCCACACCTTCAAAATCAAGATCAAGTTCACTCCCCTGAGCTGCTGCCAGAGTCATTACTCCGATGATGCTTTTCCCGTTAATTTTGTATCCGTCTTTCGAGATGTAAAACTGTGATTTGTATTTTGAAGCAATCTTTACAATCATTGCTGCCGGTCTTGTGTGCAAACCGGCTCTGTTAACAATTTTCACTCTTTTTTTTATCATTAGAACAGCCTATTTAGTCCTGTTAAGCAATGAATTCGCCAGGGATGTAAACAATTCGATATATTCCTGATTCTTTAAAACCGACAGTTGCCCAAGCGCTTCAAAAGTGAGTTTCTCAACTTCGTTCCGGGCATCCTCAAGCACCCCAAGTCTTTCAAAAAGATCGCGGTAAAATCCGATTTCATCAGGTTTGGCACCTTTGTTTATTGCTATCTTTTCGAGGGCCAAACGATCCTCACCACTGCTTTTCTCGAGAGCCTTCAAGAAGAGGAATGTCTTTTTCCCTTCAAGAAGATCGCCACCAACCGGTTTTCCAAGAGCTGAGGTGTCGGCTGTGATATCGAGCAGATCATCCTGAATCTGGAAGGCCAGACCAACAAGAAATCCATAGTTTGCAAGTGCATCCACTTCAGCATCACTTCCACCGCCAAGTATGGCACCCACTGCACAACACATTTTTGAGAGTGCCGCAGTTTTTTTGCCGATCATTTCAAGATACTCATCGAGCGATACAAACTCCCGGAGCTCGAAATCCTTGTCGAGACTTTGACCTTCACAAACCTCTATAAGCCCTCTCGTAAAATGTTCAACCGCTTTCGCATTCCCCTTCAGGTCTTTCTGAAGATACTCATAAGCGGCAGCAAGAAGTACATCTCCCGTTAGAATTGCGGTACTCAAGTCGTACTTAATGTGAAGTGTAGGCATCCCTCTTCTTTTATCGGAGTTATCCATAATGTCGTCGTGGACGAGAGTAAAATTGTGCAACATCTCAACAGCGAGTGAGGCGTGCAACACCTCTTCAAACGAACCACCTACCGCCCGAGCGGAAAACACAACAAGAACGGGACGAATCCTCTTTCCCGGGCTGTCCATAATATAATCTGCAGGAGCATAGAGAGACAAGGGCTCCCTGTTTTTCATTACCAGAGAAAGCTCTTTGTCGATTCTCTCTTTTACTTCTCCGTAGAGTTTCTTAAAATCATCCATTTATCAGATCAATTCCTGTTTCTTCTTAATTTTTGACATTCTCAATTCTTCCAGTGTCGGGGAACCGGTAAGGAACATTACTTTTGTCACTGTGTCGAACCAGTCCCTGACCAGATTTACCACACCATCCTCTCCGTTCTCCAATAATTCCTTCAGGATTCTTCTCGCAGAAGCGGTAAAATCAGCACCGAGTGCAAGAGCCTTCGCCACTTCCATACCGGAGTTGATACCTCCCGAAGCTGCCAGTTTGAAATTATATTGCCATCTGAGTTCGTTAATGACTCTGACACAATAGCTGGTTGGCAATCCCCAATCCCAAAAATCGTGGCTGTTGTCTCCACCGTTCCTCAAAATCTCAACTCCGCTCCACGATGTACCCCCCGCGCCGGCAACATCCACCATGTCAACCCCCACCCAAAACAGTTCGTCTGCAGCCCTGTCGTCAATACCCGACCCTACTTCCTTCACAATCAGAGGGATTTCCATCTCTTTTTTGATTGCAGATAGTGCGGTTAGAAGTCCTTTAAATTTCGTCTCTCCACCCTTTTGGAACAATTCCTGAGCCGGATTCAGATGCACAGTAAGAGCATTTATATGAGATATTTTTATCAGTCTTTGAAGTTTTTTGATTATACCGGGTTCAACAATCTGTGCAGCCCCAATATTTCCAAGCAACGGTATTTCACCGGCAGCTTCCCTTACCTTGTCAAAATGCTCATTGAAGTTGTTGCTTTCAAGAGCATATCTTTGACTGCCAAGCCCGAGAGGGATGTTTAATTCTCTGGCAGCTTTAGCAAGTTTTAAATTTATGTTTACGGTTTCGTCTGTTCCGCCGGTCATGCAGGAGATGTAGAATGGATAATCTGTCTGATATCCAAAGAAGTCACTGTTCAATCGAATCTCATCAGGATCGACCTCGGTCAGAGCATTATGAATGAAACCATAGTGCTCGAAACCCGCAGTTACATTTCTAAATGTTACTGCATCGGATGCACACAGTTCAAGATGCTCTTTTTTTCTCTTTAACAGTTCGTTATCGTCAGACATTCAATATTAAATTTCTTTTGCTAAAATATTAAAATAATCATTTTTCTTCAAAAAATTTAAGGTTTTCCAAGTCGTGGAACCAAAATGATGCACAAAAAGTAAAAAACACAGAGGGATTGGTAACCGTCATCAACCGGGTACCGGTTCTTCTGTCTAAATAACCTTTTTCAGGTTAGACTCAGGCGTCTTCTAAGGCTGTCTCCCGCAACAGACAGCCTTTTTTTATACTGAAAATTTGGACTCAATCCCTTATCTTTGTAGTATAATTAACGATTTAGTCTGATGTTCAAAAAAAATACACTCGAAAAATCTAAAAATTTTATTTTTTGTACCGAATGCGGAAGCTCCCTTTCTGACTTTTACCTTTCAAAAGATGTAAGAGACACAAAAAGGCTGGAAGAACATTATAAAAACTGCAAACAAACCGGCAAGTTCAAAGGTGAGATGTGTGCAAAACTCTTTATCGCCCTCGATTTCGAACTTGATCCGGAAGACGACCTGCCCGAATTCCCCTAACCCCCATTCAAAAAAAAAAACTGCCTCCCATCTCTGAAAGGCAGTTAAAACTTAAATACAAGAACAGCTCATAGATCATAGCTCATAGTTAATAGCTATTTCGTTTTATAATTCTCCATAATGTATTTCGCAACAGCTTTCACTTCCTTTGGCTTCAAACCCTGGGCAGGCATCGGCGGATAAGCAGGATTTACCTTCACAGGATTACCAATAAAGTTGTAAAGCTCATTAAGTTTTCCCTCATATTTTGGGAGAGTCTCTTTATATGGAGGTCCGACAAGTTTAACATCCCACTTGTGGCATGCCTGACATTTCTGCTGGAAAATTGCTTCGCCACTGATCTCTGCTGCACCTGTTGCTGCCAACATCTGTTTCATGGTTGAATCATACTGATCGGAAAGAGCTATTGAGTTCATTTTTGTGCTCTGTTTGAACGCACTCTGATCACCCAGAATGAGAGCCACTGCAGAGAAAACGACGAATAACAACGCCCAGCTTGTTGCATTCATGTTCTTCTTCTTCACAATCTCGTAAATGGAATGGAATAGACCAAATAGAAGCAATGCTGCTATAGCAGAGTACATCAATGTCGTCTTGCTCAATGATGAGGCAGGAATCTGAACAGTATGAATCAAGATGAGGAGTGGCAATACAAAAGCTGAAAGCATTGCAATCTTCGAGAATTTCTCTCTTGCAAATTCCTTATACTCTCCTGATTCATCCTTTATACCACCGTCCCAGTAGAAAAATCTGAATAACAGAACGATCGAAGTAACAGCAAAACCAAATGCAAAAAGATAGAGCCACTTAATAAAGAAACTTCCTGAGGCAAAAATGTGGAGCAGATTCTTCGAAGCTTCCCATTCGTTAGAGTAGATACCCAAAGAGATACCTGCTATCACGAAATATGTTGATGAAATCATCATGAACATACCCCAGGGACCGGTGAAACGGTTAAGATCACTTGCACTCTCGAAGTAGGAGTCAACTTCTTTGTTCCCCTCCATCGATTTGAACAATCCCTTAAACTCCAAAGAATAGCGATAGATATAAACCAGTATTACCGCAGGAACACCAAGAAGTGCACCAAAAAACAGATAACCGGTTGCTGCTATTTTCAACTGATGAAGTATCTGTGCTCCGATAAATGTCAGAACAAAAGGAGGAAGCATCGCCAGAATAACACCCGCAGTCTTCTTAACTGTTACGGTTCGTATTACTTCCGACGAAAGACGAAGATAAAAAGGATTACCCGTCGATTTTGCCTTCCTCTTAAAAAAGAGCGACAGCGACAGACCGCCCATCAACATACCCGTAAACGGGATGTAGAGGAACAGCACCAGCATCATCATATAGTGCAATAACTGAATGTGCTCCAGCGACTGGGGTAAAACTAATTTGTCGAGAAAATCCATACTAAAATAATCCTTTCGGAATCAATTTATCGATTGAGACAACTAAAACCAGGTACAATACAAAGTAATTTATTCCCATAAATGCCTTTCTGAATGCGGGTCTTCCCGTATCATGCTTCAGAAGCTGGATGGAATAAATTACCAGGGCTCCGGCAGAAAAGATGATCATCAGCAATGCAACCCATCCGCTTACGAGATTAAACATTGGGAACAGCAAAGCCGAAAGTGCAGTTGCAAATATCCATGCAAAAGTAATTCTTGCAAGTTGTTCCTCGCTGAATCTGCTCATGATAGTCGGGAGGCCCGATGAAACATAATCTTTATTAAGGAACAATAAAAGCAACCAAAAATGGGGTATCTGCCAGATAAAGAAGAAAAACGCCAAAAATACACTCTCGGGAGATGTAAGGTCTCCGCCTCCGGCGACCCACCCGGCAACAGGTGGAATGGACCCGATTATGGATCCCGGTACAACCGCGAACGGATTCTTCCTCTTCATGGGTGTATAAATTACATTATACCACACCACAGCAAGAAGACCAAGCAACATTTCGACATAGCTTGTCATGAACAACAACAGGAGTGAGCCTGAAACAATGAATGCAGATGCAATCATTATCACCTGCATGCTTGAAAGAGACCCTGCCGGCAGTGGCCGGTTCCGGGTTCTGTTCATTTTTAAGTCAATATCAATCTCCTGCAGATGATTGATGGCAGCAGAACCGCAAGCTGTAAGAAAAATCCCGATTACCGGGTAAATTACACCAAAATCAATCTCTCCTTTAGATAAAAGATATCCAAAACCGGTGGTGATTGACACCAGAACGGTAATCCTTATCTTTACGAGATCGAGAAGTGTTTTCATTTATTTTTTCTTCTCAACTTTAGCCGGTGCTGTTTTTACGGTATCAACAGGAGCAGCAGTTGTATCTACGGCCGGGGCTCCGGAGGTGATTCCGGCAGCTTTTGCCTTACCGGCAAGCCATGCATCAAAAACATCCTGTTTTACAATATGCACTTTTGTGTACATATTCCAGTGGTTCAGTCCGCAATATTCAGCACAGGCAATATCATACACTCCGGTCTCATCAGACTGAAACCAGACCATGTTGTTCTTGTTGGGAAGTGCATCTTTTTTGAACCGGAAATGCGGCATGTAAAAACTGTGATTCACATCGGAGGAAGTTACATCCAGTTGAATCGGCTTCCCTGCGGGTACATACAAAGTATCAGTTTTCACACCGTTGTCATATTCAAAATTCCACTTCCACATCTGTCCGATAACCTTAATTTTATAGGCATCAGCAGGGGGGGTGGCAAGTGCTTCATATCCGAGGTAACCATACCAGAACATTCCTGCCACGAGGAAAAGCGGGATAATGGTCCATGCAACTTCAAGAGCCATGTTCCCTTCAATATTCACCGCTTTTTTGTTTCTCTTTGCGTTATACTTGTAAACGAAGTATAACATCACAATTGTGATTACAACAAGGAGTACTGCAGAAATGACCACAATAAATGTGAAAGCATGATTTACACTGTCAATGTAATTTGTTTCGTTAAACATTTATAACTATCCTTGCAAAAAACTGTAGTCAGAAAATAAAAGAATTAGTGATATTGCCAGGAAAAAGATGGATGTGTAAACAAACAGAGTAAACATCCTGTTCTCAACTTCCAGATGCATGAATACTTTCATCACTAAAAATGATTTAACAGCAGCTACCGAAAGTGCTGTTATTATCGTCAGGTTACCAAAATTGATTCCCGCAACCGCCACAGTCAAACCGGTTAGTACCAGCAGGGCAAACCAGATAATTATATAGTGACCGTAACCGTGTGCGTGATCTTTATGTTCGTGTGAATTATGTTCGCTCATTTAAGACCTCACGATATAAGATAAAATAATGGGAAAAGGAAAATCCAGATCACATCCACCAAATGCCAGTAAAGACCGGCAGATTCGAGGCGAACAAATTGACTCTGATTTATTTTGTCTTTCCAGGTCCACCAGGTCATTACACCGATGAGTACCATTCCGATAATTACATGAAGACCATGAAGTCCCGTCATAACATAATATAAACCGAAAAACAGAATTTCACCACTCTCCTTCTCAAGGAGTTTTTCACTTCCGGGATAAATACCATGTGCTATCTTCGCAGACCATTCAAAGTATTTATTGACAAGAAAACCACCTGCCATTGCAAGTGTCATCAGTTGGAAAAAGAGAGATAAATATTTCTGCCCTCTGGAGATAGCTACAATTGCAAGCACAATGGTAAGACTGCTTGTAAGCAGAATTATCGTATTGAGAGCACCAAAAAGGGTATTTAACTCTTTGGCTGCAATGTGAAACTGCTCCGTATGGGTAAATTTATAAACTGCATAGACCAGAAACATTCCGCCGAACAAAAGAAGTTCGGTGAACAGGAAAAGCCACATTCCAAGGCGGGAGCCCTCATCATCACGATGAATGTGCTCTACTGTTCCCTGTGCTGAAGTTGTATCGCTCAAACTTTTTCCTCCTCTAATTCAGGTTCAGAAATCTCGTTTCTTTTGTATTCATATGGACCTCCGTGAACTTCCGGAGTTTTTTCAAAATTAAAAACGAACGGTGGAGTTGGAGTATGCCACTCGAGTGTCTCACCACCCCATACATTCTCTTCTGTAACTTTCTTTCCTTTTTTGATGGCGTTAAACAGGTTGATAAACATAATCAGAAGACCTGTAATCAGTATCCATGAACCAACAGTGGAAAGCATGTGATAAATCTGGAATTCAGGAAGATAATCATAATATCTTCTTGGCATTCCGAGCCATCCCATCACAAACATGGGGAAGTAGAGAAGATTGAAACCGACAAATAATGTCCAGAATCCTGCTTTAGCAACAACTTTGTTGTACATTCTGCCGAACATCTTGGGCCACCAGTAATGCATGGCAGCAAAAATTCCAAATCCTGTACCACCAAACATCACATAGTGGAAATGTGCCACAATGAATGAAGTATCGTGAATATGAAGATTAACCGAGAGGGCTCCCTGTATCAGTCCCGTGAACCCGCCGATTGAAAAAAGGAATATAAAACCGAGAGCAAACAAAAGTGGCGGTTCGGTTAATATTGACCCCTTGTACAGGGTTGAAACCCAGTTGAATACCTTTATTGCCGACGGAATCGAGACAAGGAAAGTCAGAACCGAGAAAGCAATCATGGCTACTCCGCTCATTCCTGAAGTAAACATATGGTGTGCCCACACGAGAGAACCCAGGAATGCAATCGCCACACTCGAAAATGCAATGAATTTATAGCCGAAAATCGTCCTTTGTGCAAAAACAGGGATTATCTCCGAAACCACACCCATCGCAGGTAAAATCATGATATACACAGCCGGGTGAGAATAAATCCAGAACAGGTGCTGATAGAGAACAGGATCTCCACCTAAAGCAGGATCGAAAATTCCCACTCCGAGTGTTCTCTCAAAAACCACCAAAAGAAGTGTAATACCAATAATTGGAGTTGCAAGAACCTGAATCCATGCAGTAGAATAAAGCGACCAGATAAAGAGAGGCATTCTGAAAAATGTCATGCCCTTGGCTCTTAATCTGTGAACAGTAACTACAAAGTTTATACCTGTTAGAATCGAGGAAAAACCCAAAACAAAAGCAGCCATAAGAGCCGGTATCACATTCGTGGAGGTTCTTACAGAATATGGGATGTAAAAAGTCCACCCGGTATCAGGTGCTCCTCCGGGGAGAAAGACAGAGGTAATGGCGAGCAGTCCACCAATAAGGAACAACCACCATGACATAAGATTAAGCCTCGGAAATGCCACATCAGCTGCTCCCAGCATTATTGGTAAAAAGAAGTTACCGAATACTGCGGGCAATCCCGGTATAATGAACAGGAAGATCATTATGATACCGTGAAGCGTAAAAAATGAGTTGTAGGTCTGGGGATCCATGATGGTTCTTCCCGGAGCTATCAGTTCGAGCCTCATAAGGAAGCCGAAAGTGACACCAACAGCAAAGAACGCCAGCATCGTAACGAGATACAATATCCCGATCCTCTTGTGATCCACAGAAAGTATCCAACCCAATAAACCGGAATGCTTACCTTTATAATCCAGATAACTTACATTCACATCGTTTGTTGTTGAAGACATATTATGCACCTTCTTTAATATCTTTTGTTTTTGATTTCCTTACTAAAACTACAATTGAGACAACAGCCACAAAAATGATTATTATCCCAAAAATCCTGGTAACATTCAGTACATAGGTCTGACTCTCACCGTCATAATTGAAGCAAAATTTCAATACCTTCGCAACTGTCGGAGCAGTTGTGCCATCCATCGCTTCTATTACAGCCATCTTGATATCGAACGGAAGATACTTCGGTCCTATGATATACCTGGTAATCTTTCCATCCTTTGCCAGAGCCATTACAACTCCGGGGTGGATAATCTGATCACCTGATCTCTTGAAGGTTATTCCGGCAAGTTCGGTCAACTTCTTAATTGAAACTGAATCGCCCGTCAGGAAATACCACGAATTTTCAGGTAATCCGACAGCTCCCGAACTAAGTACTCCTTTTTTCTTCTCGGCAGCATCCTTCCATGTCTCGTTGTGATCAATCGAGATGCTTATCAACTGATATTCCTTGCCCGGCGCGAGATCGACTCTTCTGACCTGCGATGCGATGTCTGCAATCATCGGTGAACAGAGAGACGGACACTTATAGTAAACAAACATCAAAATGGTCGGTTTATCTATAAGACTGCTTAGGGCAACCTTCTCCCCTTTCTCATTGGTAAAAACCATATTGAGAGGAAGAGTAGTGCCCAGCTTGCTGTCATCGAGACCGGCAGTTTCGCTCCCCTGCCCTGAAAAGGCAGGAACCTGAACCGCAAGAAAGAGTACTAAAATGAAATAGTATTTGATTTTGTTTATCACAATGAACTTTTTAAGAAACTGAATAATTTATCGAGTTCTTCTTCACCGAGAGAGAATAATTTATACTTGAATCCGTTGAACTCTATGTTTTTCTTCACGAATTTCAAGAGGGCGTCAGTGCCATCCTTCCAATCCTGATTTTTACTCAAAGCTGAAAGAGCAAGTTTTTTATCGTGCACAACGCTCAGGAACAATGCTGCACCCGGATCTTTCTTCCCTCTTGCATCAATTGTTTTAATCAGGTCATCAAGTTTTTTTATGGAAGCTGAATTATCTTTCGATATAATGGCGACAGCTCCCTTAACCGGAATGGTTCCCGGTTTGAAAGTGCCTTTCGTCAACTGGTATTTATCTTCCATCTGTTTGATATTTGCATCGGTAACAGGTGGAGGATTTGTCATGAAATTGTTGCGGATAAAGTGTATCAATCCGAGTCTCTGGTCTGCAGGCAAAACATCATAAGCTGCCATATTATTGGCAATGATCCCTTCCTGAAGGGTTTTCCACATATTGTATATGTCATTGCCGTTTGTCCACCCTTTTTCCTGGTGGAAGTTTCTCGGTTTCGGATTCAAAGCTGCACCCGCAGCTCCGTCGCCTTTGCCGTCGGCACCATGGCACGATGCACAACTTGTGGCATAAATTTCTTTACCTTTGGCAATCAATTCATCAGATGGTTTCTTTATCATTTCAGCATCGACTGCTTTCAGGATCGCTGCATCTGCCACAGGAAGTTCGGCAACTATGGTGGTGGAATCAAACAAACGGGCAGGAAGTGAATTCTCATTCACCTGACCAAGATTCCTTACATAGTAGATTCCGATTCCAAGGAGTACTATCAGCATATACGGATATGAAGCCGCAAGAAAAGCAAGTGGATTATCAAAAATCGATTTTTTCTGATCACTCATTTTTTATTTTACCTCCTACAGCCTGAAATTCAGTCCTCTGTCAAGCTTTGGATCGCCGACAGGAACTGCATTATACTTTTTGAAATTGAAGTAAAAAACGATGATAAGAATTCCGACTGAGGCAATCGGGAAACCAAACTCGCTTAATACATATATAAAACCACTTTTCTCACCGTGATACTGGGGCATTATCAACCAGTAAAGGTCGATCAAGTGGGCGATCAGTATCCAGACAGCCGCAAACTTCAATCTCTTCGGGTCTTTCTTTGCAGGAGCCGGCAGAAGAAGTGCGTATGGTACAAGAAAATGAACCACAATCAAGGTCAGGCTGATTGATGCCCACATTCCTTCCCATCTGCGAATAAACCAGAAGGTTTCCTCTGGAAGGTTGGCATACCAGATGAGCATGAATTGTGAAAATGCAATGTAAGCCCAGAAGTTTACGAATCCGAAGAGCAACCCTCCAAGACTCGCCAATGAATCGTCTGTCAGTCTCGGGTGCATATAACCGTTTTCCTTTAAAAGGATCACAGCCAGCGTAGTGGCGGCAAGTCCGGCAAGCATCGTTCCGGAGAAGACATAAACACCATAAATGGTGGAAAACCAGTGTGGTTCGAGACTCATCATCCAGTCAATAGCAGAAAATGTAATCGTGATTGCAAACAGCGGAATGAAAATCGCTGATGCCACAATATTTTTCTTTGTCAGTTTTTGGTCTTTGGTTTCGTCCTGTTTTCTGGAATTTCTAACAACAAAGAAATAGTAAATCGACCAGATTGCGAAGGTAACCACCACTCTGATTATAAAGAACTGAATGTTCAGGTAGGGTTCCTTCCCCTTCAACAGTTTATCACTCTCGACTGCTTCTGTATGTGACCAGTGAAACAGGTCATGCATAAAGAAGAAAAGCGGGACAGCAATGAGCAAAAACAACGGTACTGTCGATGCAAAGAATTCGGGTACTCTTCTCATCGGTGTGCTCCAGTCTGCGTTCACCACATACTCGAGAGCGATGAGAAACAGCGATCCCATCCCTATTGTCAGGATGAAGAAGAAACCAAGCAGATAGGAGAATTTCGCTCTTACAGGATCAAGAATAAGCCCGAAAGCACCAACTATCAGGCCAACAGCAAGGATAGCCAAGCCAATGTTGAGTACCTTGTTGGGCAAAACTTTTTTCACATATTGCAAATCATTATTTGCCATTTGAAGTGTTCTCCTTTCTGTACTGCTGAATATCAGCTTCTGAAGCATTCTTGGCTTTTTGCAAAGCTCTTATGTAAGATACCACAGCCCATTTTTCCTTTACAGTAAGCTGGTGTGAGTAAGAAGGCATCACATTCTGCCCGTTGGAGATTACATGATAAATGTTTCCGTCTTTCCACTGTTGCAACTTAACCGTATGCAGACTTGGAGGATTCGGGAATTGCTGATTCAATCTGCTGTCGCCGTCTCCATAATTTCCATGGCAGGGAGAACAGAATGTTAAATATTTCTTTTGTCCGAGTTTCAACACTTCCTCACTGCTTACAAGAGGATTCTCGAGTGGAATAGCGGGTTGAGCGGTTGAATCTTTGTATTCATATGGCATGTGACCCCTTGCTACAGTTCCTGCAACCGGTTCTCTCATCGTTTTTCCATCAGCAAAGAAATCACTCTTAGCCTGAGGCATCGCTCTAAACTGGTATTGCATCCAGTTGAATGGTGTGATATAAAGAAGTTTGTTGAGGGCGAAGTAAGTACCTCCTGAAACCAGAACAGCCACCGTGACAAGAATCCCGATGAATCTCGGGTTAAATGCATCCTGCCAGGTTTTTTCGATTTCATAGACTTCAGATACAGTCTTACTGCCAAGTGAAGCAAACAAGGCTCTGACTTCTGTTTCATTAAACTTCGGATCAGCAGCTCCGATGAAAACACCATATTTATCTCTTGAGACTGCCTGCATGTATGGAGTGTCATGCAAGGGGTGTTTGTTGTCAGGGAACCGGAAGAAAAATGTTATCATCCCGATTACCGTTGCAAGAGTTGCAAAAAGTACGGTCAGCTCAAAAGTAACCGGAATAAATGCCGGAAGCGAGAAAAACGGCTTTCCACCGATATTCATCGGGTAATCCACAACCATCGTCCACCACATCAGAAGCAATGCGAATGCAGCTCCAGAAAGGCCGAAAACGAGGGTTACATATCCGAGTTTCGAAGGTTTCAACTTCATCGCGTCGTCCATGCCATGAACGGGGTAAGGAGTGTGAACATCGAAATCTTTGTAACCTGAATGAGAAACTTTCTCAGCAGCGTGAATTATTTGATCAGGTGTATCAAACAGGGCTGTTATGCCGTGTAATTTTGTTGTGCGTTCCATTAGTGGTCACCCCCGTGATGTGTTGGTTGTGCACCGTCAGCAACGGCCTTAATTTCAGAAATTGCCACAACAGGCATTGCCTTTACAAACAAAAGGACGAGTGTAAAGAAAAGTCCAAAACTGCCGAGCAACAGACCGAAGTCATATAGTGTCGGGGTATAATATCCCCAGCTTGATGGAAGAAAATCTCTGTGGAGTGATGTAACTGTGATTACAAATCTTTCAAACCACATTCCCACATTTACGAATATTACGATAACCATCATAACGGGGATTGATCTTCTGAATTTCTTCACCCAGAAAAACTGAGGGAAAATAACATTGCAGCTTACCATGATCCAATATGCCCAGGCATATGGACCGAAAGCTCTGTTTATAAAAACAAACTGTTCAAACTGAACTCCACTATACCATGCAACGAAGAATTCCATCGCATAAGCATAACCAACCATCATTCCTGTCGCAAGTATAACCTTGTTCATCTTTTCGAGGTGGTCTATCGTTATTATATTCTCCAGGTCAAAAACCTTTCTGACAAACACTAGCACGGTTACCACCATCGCAAAACCGGAGAAAATGGCACCGGCTACGAAGTATGGCGGGAATATTGTTGTGTGCCAGCCGGGCATTATCGAGACTGCAAAGTCGAATGATACGATCGTGTGTACCGAGAGAACGAGAGGAGTGGCGAAACCGGCGAGAATAACATACGATTTCTCGTAATGTTGCCAGTTTCTGTGTGAATGTCTCCATCCAAGACTGAACAAGGAATAAATGAATTTCTTTATTTTTCCTGTTGTTCTGTCTCTCATTACCGCAAAATCGGGAATCAGACCGATGTACCAGAATACCAGCGACACGGTAAAATAGGTTGAAACTGCGAACACATCCCAGAGGAGTGGTGATGTGAAGTTAACCCACAATGAGTGCTGATTTGGATGCGGAAGCAACCAGCCGTCGAGCCAGGGACGACCCGTGTGGACTGCCGGAAAGATACCTGCGCACATTACTGCAAATATCGTCATCGCTTCTGCAAACCGGGCGATCGCCGTTCTCCACTTCTGCCTTAAAAGGAAAAGAATTGCAGAGATAAGTGTACCGGCGTGACCAATACCAACCCAGAAAACGAAATTTACTATATCGAACGCCCAACCAACCGGTTGATTGTTACCCCACAGTCCAATTCCGTAGTAAAAAGTTAATCCAAGCGAAACCGCACCAATCATCAGAAGGGAAAGCGTGATACTAAGAGCGAAAAAATACTTCTTAGTCGGCTTCTCCGACATTGGTTTGGCTATCAGGTCCTCTATCTCACCGAGAGAGAGCCTCCCCTGAATTAACGGAAGTTCTTTACTGTAATCTATATTCACTTACGCTTCCTCCGTATTAGTGTTCCACAATCTTGCTATATATGATACATTTGGCTTGACATTAAGTTCTTCGAGCAAATGGTACGCAAGATTATGGTCGTGAAACTTCTTGAAATCAGTATCTTTTTCTACAAGATCACCAAAGGATATTGCTTCTGCAGGACAGGCCTCCTGACAAGCGGTTTTAACATCGCTGCCTTTAAGTTTCCTTCCATCCACAAGTGCCTTGCTTCTGGCATCTTCAATTCTGTGAACACAGAATGTACATTTTTCCATGACACCTCTCGGTCGAACCGATACTTCAGGATTGTTTCCGAGATTTACAGGTTCTTCATAATAGTAACCATTTGCGAAATGATCTCTGAAGTCAAAGAAGTTGAATCTTCTTACTTTATAAGGACAGTTGTTCGAGCAGTATCTTGTACCAACACATCTGTTGTAAACCATCTGGTTCAAACCGTCAGGGCTGTGTGTGGTTGCAACAACGGGGCAAACATTTTCGCATGGTGCGTTGTCACAGTGTTGACACATCATCGGCTGATAAGCTGCAACAGGCTCTTCTGGTGTTCCCGAATAGTATCTGTCGATTCTCATCCACTGCATTTCTCTGCCGGTGAGTACCTGATCTTTACCTACCACGGGGATATTGTTTTCGATGCTGCATGCGACAGAGCAGTTTCCACAGCCTGTACATTTGTTCAAATCGATTGTCATTCCCCACTTGACATCAGGGTAGTCGTATGGTTTGTAAAGTGAAATCAGTTCATGCTTCCCTTTATGAAGGAAATCAGGCTCTTTTTCATACTGTTTGACTGTACCTTCCTGAATTATTTTTCTCTTCAGGTGGGCATCTTTAATAAGTGTTTCATCATAAGTATGATGATCCTGTGTTGATGCAAGATTATACATCCCATCAACCTTGGCGAGCGTTGCTGTTGTAAACACTTTTTCACCAAGAGATTTGAGGAATACTGAAGCATCCTTGCCAACCTCAAGTGCTACAACGGGGCATTTTGTTCTTCCATATCCCAACTCCACAACCACTGTGTTGTCAGCGAGACCGGGTTGAAGCAGAACTGGAAGTGTAACTTTCTTACCATTTACCGATACTTCAGCCAGACTGTTGGTCTTTAGGCCAAGTTCTTTTCCGGTTTTCTCCGAAATGGCAGCGTAGTTGTCCCAGGTAATTTTTGATACAGGGTGTGGAAGTTCCTGAAGCCAGCCGTTGTTCGCATGTCTTCCATCTCCGAGAGCGTAGCTTTCAGCGAGGATAACTGCGATCTTGCCTGCAGGAAGCGGATTGGCTGTTGGCACATCTTTTAATGTCCACTTTGGAGTCTCCACCTTCACATCAGATTCGATCCATACACCATCATGTATGACACCCGACCAGAATTTGTCGAATGAACCGGTACCTTTCCAGGAAGATTTCCAAGAGGTTTTTAAATAATCGAGATAAGCTGTCTCTTTGTAACCGTCTGCACTCCCTGAAAGCCATTGAAGCAGGATTGCCTCTTTTTGACGGGTGTTGTAGAGTGGTGCAATAACAGGTTGCATGGTACTTGTAACATTACTTCTTACCTGTGCGTCACCCCAGCTCTCGAAGTTGTGATTTATCGGCAAAACATAGGTCGAAGAAAATGTCGTCTCGTTCTGAAGTGTGGCAAGTGTCACTACTGTACTGACATTCTTTAGTGCTTCTTCAAAACCTAGATCTTTTGGGAAATGGTAAACAGGATTTGAATCCAGGTTCACCACGAGTTTCACTTTACGCGATTTCATTTTCTTTACAAGTTCAGCAATGTCACTCGACGACGAATAATCGTGAAGATAAACATCCTCTGTCTTTTTGCTGTACAGGGAAGTTCCGCCTGTCATTTCATTAAGAAGATTAACAAGCACATGAACATCCGCTGGAACTGTCTCACCCGCAAACACTATGGCTTTACCTTTTGATGAAACGAGATCACCAATCAGTGAATTAAGTGATTTGGCACTCTTTGCCGCAAGACCCGATTTTTTAACAAATGATTCAGCAGTAAACTCACCAAGTTTCCCGGCGAGTTCCTTGGGAACCAGATCTTTTCCTTTTCCACGCTTGCTCACTTCGTTCATTAAAGTGAGTACAAAATCGTAGTATTGCTCCGGTTTTATCCTTAAACGGTAATCTGCACTGGCACCGGTTGTACTGTAGTTTGCCTCGGCAGCGTACAGTCTGTTAAATTTCTTTGTGTTGTTTACATCACGGCGTGATCTGATGAGTCTCTGCTGTTCGAGATTGTTTCCGTCGGTTCCAAACAGGCTTGCCTCAAGTGCAAGAATCACATCAGCCTCTTCCCAACTGATAACTGCAGGTACAGAATCCTCACCATAGCATTTTCTCCACGCTGAAATTCTGTTTTCACCGGAGAAAAGATCATAATAGTAAAATTTTATGCCTTTATACTTTTCCTGCAATTCTTTCATCAGTTTCATTGCAGTCGGTGAAGTCACTCTGTTTGAAATAAAAGCAGCCTCATCACCTCCAAGAGAGTTGAGTTCAGCAATCACTTTTTTGTCAACTTCCTGCCAGCTTACAGAATTGTAGGAACCTCTTCTCGAACTCTGTGGCTCTGTAATCCTTTGAGGATCGTACAAATCCATCACGGATGCATGTCCCTTTGCACAAATTTTTCCGGCGTTTACAGGATGATCAGGATTGCCGTCAACTTTTATGGGTCTGCCCTCACGGGTTTTAATCAGAATACCACATGAATGAGCACAGCCTGCACAGGTGGAGGCGTAGAAATTTGGTTCACCGATTGTTATCTCACCCGGTTTTTTGTTGTAGGGCATCAACTCCCCTTTTTCCTTGTAATCGGAGCACCCTGCTGCGGTAAAGGCGGCAGATGCACTCAGAAGCGCAAGAAATTTTCTTCTCGAGATTCCCGTCATGCTCTTGTGGGGATCAAATTCCTCTTTTACACCCGGCATGAATTCATTATAATGACTCTCGTCAAGCTTTCCACCGGCTTTGTACTCTTCAATACTGCGCCACAATGAATCATTCATCTGATCATTCGATTCTTTATTATGCTCGCTCATTTACACCACCTGTGGTTTTTCTTTTAACTGAATAAGGATTCTCACGAACGGTGATATTCTTTTTCGGCTCTTCCTTTTTACCAAATCCCAAAAAAGAGAAAATATTTCTGAAAGCGAAAAAGCCTGCTCCAAGCAACGCAAGAGAGCCTAAAAATTTCTTTCTGTCCATTTTAAGAGTTTCTTTGTTTTCTGACATATTCTGTTCGCTCCTATCTGTGGCAAGCCCAGCAGTGCTCGGGCCCCTTGTTTACTTGTTTCAGATAAGGAAGTTTTTTCTCAGGATTTCTATGACAATCGAGGCATGCACCCATGTTAAATGGATTAACCTGTGAAACTTTATCCATATTAGCTACATCTCCATGGCACGACTTACAATCGATACCTTTCGATACATGCACGCTGTGGTTGAAGTAGGCGTATTCTGCAGTGCGGTGGATTCGTTTCCAGGGGATTGGCTTGCCTGCTTTGTAATATTCGGTGAGTTTGATGATCTCGGGTCTGTCGGTCCTTGCCTGCGTATGACAATTCATACAGACAGCAGCCGACGGAATACTTGCAAATCTTGTTTTTTCCACTCCCGTATGGCAATATTGGCAGTCTATCTTCATCGTTCCTGCGTGAAGTTTATGAGAGAAATTGATCGGCTGATCAGGTGCGTACCCGACTCCGTCTCTTTCGGCTCGTGAGACATAATAAGTGGTTACAAAAGACGCAAGCGCCACGAATATCACTATCGGTAACCGTATTCGTAATAGATAGTCGATAAAACTGCTCATCGCTTACCTTTGCTTAAATTACTGAAAAAATTACGAGTTAAAATAAAATTTGAGGAAGGTGTGGCAGACCTGATATTCTTCGCTGCATTACCTGAAGAATGAAATTGATATAAGGGAAAGATGTAATTGTGTATCAATTTGTCGTTATAAACGCGAATTTCTGAATAAATAATTAGCTAATTGAAAGTTTTTTTTGCGGATTTGTATTAAAGTAACACCAAAAATTAACAAATTTCCCTCAAAAAAAGAAAATTTTTTCTGATTTTGGAACTAATTTTTGTGCCTTTTGTAAGACCTGTTTAGAAATGTAGCCAAATGCAGCACTTCCACGGCATGTTCATGCTTGTTTACACCGTGTTTTATCTGCCCCATACAACCCGGATTTGCCATCACGACGACCTCCGAATTATTGTTTTTGATATTTTCCATCTTCCGTTCCAGAAAATGGAGAGCATCATCATATCTCGCCACATTGTAAATTCCCGCACTTCCGCAACACCACGATGCCTCGTCGAGTTCTGAATACTGAATTGATTTTACCGACTTCAAAATCTCACGAGGTTGCTTTGTAACTTTCTGAGTATGAGCAAGATGACAGGCATCATGATAGGTGACCATTCCCTCAAATTCGTAATTCTCAGCTCTGAATCCTGTTTCGTGAAGAAACTCGGAGATATCTTTCACCTTCGACGAAAATTCCGCAGCTTTTCGGGAAATGTCGCCTGTAACTTGGTCGTGTTCGTCTCCGGAGAAAATGTGGCCATACTCTTTCATATAAGCACCACAGCCGGCAGAATTGGAGATAAGATAGTCATATTTGTATCGTCCAAAGAGCTCCATCGTCTTTTGAGCGAGTTCCATCCCTTTTCTTTGTTCACCGTTGTGTGCGTGAAGCGATCCACAACATCCCTGACCCTTCGGGATAATGACTTCGCAACCATGCTGCAGCAATACCTCCAGCGTGTCGGAGTTTATGTCTGCAAATGCCACATCCATCAGGCAACCAAGAGGCAGCAACACTCTGTATCTGACAGGCTCCGCAGGCGTATATACTTCCTGCATCATATCGCTGCTGAATCGTTTTGACATTTTTGGGGAGAGACTGTCAACCTGTCCGAGGTTTCCACCCAGTATTTTAAAGAAGCCAATGTTGTGGAGGAAACTCTGAATACCGGTGTTTTGGTAAAAATAAAGAATTTTTGCAACTACCTTCAGTAAGCTTTGATTGGCAACTATAAAATTAAGTCCGGCTCTCCTGATGAACCTGACCATGAATGGTTCAAGATTCCTGATGGAGATTTCTTCTCTTGCCGCTTCGACTATTGATCCGTATTTAACCCCCGCAGGGCAGGCGGTCTCGCATGCCTGACAGTCGAGACAGAAATTGATTTCATTGATGAATGTTTTGTTGATCTCGAGTTTCCCCTCAGCAACACTCTTTATTAGTCGGATTCTGCCACGGGGTGATGATGACTCAAGTCTGGTGATGGAATAGGTTGGACATGTAGGAAGACACATGCCGCAGTGCATGCACTGTGCAAGAATATCATCGGAGATAATCGCTTTGGAAAGGGTTTGTTGAAGTGGCGATTCGCTCATTTTAGTGATTATGGGAGTGAGTAAAAAAGTCGATATCCTCCCGCCTTACCGGCATTGCCCCTTCACATTTTGGAGACATGGTGAGAATTTTACCGGGATTGAGAACATTGTTTTCATCCAGAGTGCCTTTAATCTTCTTCATGAAATCCACACCTGCTGAACCTGCGACAGCCTCGAGGAATTGCTTTTTGGCGAGACCTGTACCGTGTTCTCCGGTAATTGTTCCGCCAAGTTTGATAGCCTCGTTAAAAATGTAGTCAAAAGCCCTGTGAGCGTTTGAAATTCCCTTTTGATCCCGTTCATCGGTTAAACATGTTGGATGAAGGTTGCCATCACCAGCGTGACCAAAATTTCCAATAATCACATCAAAACTTTTTGCAGCATCTTTTACTTTTTCGATCATTACAGGCAGTTCGCTTCTTGGGACAGTTGCATCCTCAAGAATCGTTGTCGGTTTCACTCTTGCAAGAGAGCTGAAAGCACTTCTGCGTGCTGATTTAAGAACCAGAGCCTCATTTTCATTTGAGGCAACTTTCACGAACGAAGATTTATTCTTTTTCAGTGCAGCCAATACGCGTGATGCATCCTCATCAACTTCGGCACCTTTCCCGTCAAGTTCGATAATAAGTATCGCTTCACTGTTCCTGGGCAGACCGATACCGGTATAATCTTCAACACAGTTTATTGTGGTGTGATCGAGGAATTCCATCATTGCAGGGACAACATGAGCCGCAATTATATCAGAAACAGCTTTTCCGCTGTCCAATAAAGTATCAAAATATGCGGTCATCGTAATTGATTTCTGAGGCTTGGGGATAAGTTTTAGCAACACCTTGGTAAATATTCCAAGCGTGCCCTCACTCCCGATCATTACATCCTTAAGATTGTAGCCGGCAACATCTTTTACATTTTTCCCGCCAACTGCAAGTAACTCACCATTTGGCATGATAGCCTCAAAACCAAGTACATAGTTTTTTGTAACGCCATACTTCAAACCCCTCAATCCGCCGGCATTTTCAGCTACATTTCCGCCAATCGTACAAATTTTCATGCTCCCCGGGTCAGGCGGATAGAAGAGACCGATCTTTTCCACTTTGTTCTGCAGGGTTTCAGTTATTACTCCCGGTTCAACCCATGCGGTAAGGTTCTCATTGTCAATTTCTATTATTTTATCCCATCGCGTCATTACCAGTACGATGGAATTTTCTACCGGAACAGATCCTCCGCTGAGTCCGGTACCGGATCCGCGGGGCACAACTGCAAATTTTTCCTCATTTGCAAGTTTCATTATAGCAGCAATTTGTCCTGCATTTTCCGGAAAAACCACTGCTTCGGGTAATTGTCTGAGAATCGGTGTGCCGTCGTAAGAATAGGCTTCTTTGTGAACAGGATCGAGAAGGAGGTTTTTTTTGGTTACTATCTCTCCCAGTTTGGAGAGAGTTGAATCTTTCATTTGACGAATCTCTGTATTACGAATTTAACTGCGTAGCCGGTTGCAAGCGCTATCGCGATATAAGTGGCTATCAGTTTTACTCCATCCATTGTAACTATGAATGTCGATTTATAACCCCTCCAGCCACAATTTGTACATCTGTAGATCTTGAACCAAGTCAAATTTTTGATAGCCCCTTCCAACAGACTTCGGGTTTTCGACCTTCTGAGTGTATTGTACTGAGTGCAGGAGGGACATTTTGAAAAGGACGCATCCCTGTGAAAAACTACTTTCTTGGATTTTAATCTTCGCTTTTGAGCCATTTATTTGATTGCCAGTATTTTTCGATAAAGTGGTTTGTTGTTGATTATATCAAGTGCGGTCTTGAATTGCAGGTCATTTATTAGTTTGTATCTGATTCTGAAACCGCTGTTGTGGTATCTGCCCGAAAGTTCGGTGAGAAGCTCTGCCGCAATTTCGTCCTTCTGAAAACGAAGAATATCTTTGGATATGCTGCCAATCTCTTTTGATAATTCATCAAATTTGACCTGCAAATGTACATAATTTTTATCTTGTCCGAAAGTTTTAACGAGCTCTTCGAGCTGACTGCTCTTTGGATGCTTAAATTTATACTTCTTCAATTCAAGAAACTCCCTGAATTCTGCAAAAAGCTTTTCACTCTTTATTTCGTTAAAATTACTGTTTTTGTGCTTCTCATAATAAGCATTGACGAATTCAAAAATGAGTCCTTTCGCCAAAAGATCTTTTAACAAATCCGATTTCTCCGGTGTAATAACTATGGAATCGGGTACAATTCCCCCGCCACTATAGACAAGACGGTTGTTCTTCGTGCGAAATACTGCTGTTAGCACGGAATCATGTTTGCCTATAACTTTGTTTTGTGAAGCATAATCAATTTTTTGGATGCTTCTTCCCGAGGGTGTGTAGTATCTCGAGGTGGTTATCTTTAAAGAGGTATTAAAACTTAAGGAAGTGATGGTCTGTACAAGCCCCTTACCAAATGATTTTTCACCAATCAATACAGCCCGGTCGTAGTCCTGTAATGCACCTGCCACAATTTCTGAAGCAGACGCAGACCCGTCATCAATTAGAACTGCCATTTCCACTTTTCCGAGTAACGGCTCCTGTTCTGCAAAAAATTTCCTGATAGAGACAGAGTCCCGACCTTTAGTAGTGACAATCAAACTGCCTTTCTCCAGGAATTTATTTGAAACATCGATAGCCATATCGAGAAGTCCGCCCGGATTTCCGCGTAAATCAAGAATAACCGATTCGATTTTCCTTACCGAGGCGAGTTTTGCAATCTCACTCCTCAGCTCTTCACCGGCTGTTCTCGTAAATCCTGATAATTTTATATAGACATTCGAAGAATTTTCGGGTACAAATCCGGCATAGGTTACATTCTTTACGATAATTTCTTCCCGCATCAGGGTGAAACTTAGTGTGTCGGCTGGATCACCTCTCCTCACCTTAAGATCAACAAAAGTGCCGGGTGTTCCTTTTACAAGCTTTGAAATTTCGTCATAGTTGGCGGGTGAAACCCTGGTGCCGGCAACTTCATGTAGCGCATCCCCGGGAAGCAATCCCTGTTTTTGAGCCGAATAACCGTCAAGAATTTCAATTATAAGGACATTCTCTCCCCTTATTCCTACCGTAATACCGATTCCACCATACTTCCCTTTTGTCATCAGTTCGATATCGTCCTGACGCTTCTCGTCAATAAATGTGGTGTAAGGATCAAGTTCTTTCAACATTCCTCTGATACCGGCACGAATAAACTCTTCAGCATTGATCTCGTCAACATAATTCAGAGTTATTTCTTTATAAACCCGGCTGAAAATGTCAATATTCTTACCGATTTCATAGTAGATGTCACCAAAAGCAGAATAGGCACCAAGTGACAGGCTGACAGCAAAAAATATTACTATCCACTCGGCTCTTTTCTTAAAAAAGTTTTTCTTCAAAGCAACTCCCGGTTTTTCTTTTCAAGACTGAAATTCATCGTCTCATTTAAAATCCTTACAATATCCAAATGTATCTCTGTGGCATCTCTTTCACCATTTACAGTTTTAATCCTGTCGGTATATTCGATGGAGATTCTTTCGTAACCGTCAATAACTTTTTTATAAAATTGATCGTTCGATTTCTCTATTCTGTCAAGTTCGGCATCACATGCATGTTTTCTTCGTGCTGATTCTTCAATTGAGATTTTTAGATAAAAAGTAAGATCCGGAACAGTTCCACCGGTCGCAATCTCGTTTATCTTTTTAACGGCATCCCCATTCAGTCCCCTTCCAAATCCCTGATATGCAGTAGTGGAATCATGAAACCGGTCTGCAATGACGACCGCACCTTCATTTAGCAAAGGTCTTATCACTTCCCTCACAACCTGCGCTCTGGCACCTGAAAAAAGAAAAATTTCTGTTTCATCACACATTTCAAGGTGTTTCTTGTTCAGCAATATTTCTCTGATTTTTTCGGAAATTTGAGTTCCACCCGGTTCACGAACTATATGGACTTTCCTGCCAAGACGCTCGAGGTAATCTTTCAAGAGGTTTATTTGTGTGGTCTTGCCACAAAAATCGATTCCTTCAAAACTTATAAACATGCTGTTACTGCTTTACTAAATATTTGATTCTGGGTGGTTTTACATCAATAAAAGTTATGTTGTCGGGAAGAACTATATTTGGCAATGCGGTTCCTGTGGAATCACTTACCAGTTCCCTGTAATTTAAAAGTGCTTTTACATCTTCCGGTTTTAGTGCCCCGATTCTGTCGATACCTCCTCTTACAACAACTGTAACTTCTTCGGGTACGAGTACTACTTCCTTCCCTTGTGGATTCTCGATCACTACAAGTTTAACACCCTCTATCTCCCTGTCCGCAATTTTTTGTACATCAATTTCTGCGGTAACTTTGGCAGGAAATATTTCCAAACCATCAACCAGATCAAGATTAATCTCGATCGTGGTTTTCTCTTTCAAACCGGTCAATTCCATTCTTTGAGACTTGATAGATCTGATTTTATCTGTCAGTTGTTTACTCCCTTTTATCCTCACACGGTCAGGAGTTATTTTTACTCTGCTCGCCAATCCAAATCCTTCTTCATACTGCAACACCAGATCGAGAGTTACGGGTTTTTCGGCGTATTCCACTTCCTCCGTTTTTATCTTAAGAAATGAAGGTGAAATATCTACAACTGTAAAGTCGGAAGAGAGCCACCCGTTCTCGGAAATCAGAGTTCGAAGATTTATCTCCGAATTAACATTCTCTTTCGATATGGGAATTACAAATTTATTCTCCGGATTGAAATAGAGGGAAATAAATTTCCAGCCTGAACCTTTTAACTTCACATTAACATATCTGGGTATGGTGTAATCAACGGCCAGATTAGGGGGCAGGTTTGTATAGGCTATCGGGATGGATGAATTTAAATAGAAATCTCCGGACAAGGTTATGAATATCCATGCCCCGGCAGCTAAAAGCAGGGAGACAATTATTGATGGCAGATTTTGCTTCATTACTGAGTGCCGTGGATCCCGGGTCTTTTATCCGTTCAGGATCCTTTGCCTAAAGCAGCGAAAAGCCTGAGCAATTCTTCTTTATTGGCAACCGAAATCTCCCTCCCTTTTATCGGGAAACCGGCGGTTGATCTGGCAAGTGTTCTTAAATCGGTTACCTTCATCTCCTCCAATCCGGCCGGCAGCGAAATTTTTGTCACTTCCTGTTGCGGTTTTGTTTCCGGGTTCTTTTTAGGGGGGCTTGCCGGTTTCGCCTTTTCAGCTACTGCCGTTTTAGCAACAACAACTTTCGGTTGAAGTGGCGGCGAAGGTTCATCTTTCGATACAAGCCGGGGTGTTTCCGCTGTGGACTTTGGGGCTACAACGACGGTTTCCGGAGATTTCTCAACTTTAACACTCTCGACAATCTCCGTTTTTTCAACCACACCCGGGACGATAAAATCCAGTTGCAGATCGGGACGGGGTATAACATGGGTGGATACAAGTTCACCAACCCGCGAAGCAGCGGCTGCACCGGCTTCCACCGCCGTTTTTACAGCCGCTGTTTCACCAATTATTTTAATTGTTATGAGTGCCGGATTGGTTTTTTCTCTCCCGATCAGTTTCACATTGGCTGCCTTGCACATCGCATCGGCAGCTTCAATGGCTCCTACCAATCCTTTAGTCTCTACCAATCCCAATGCGGGTTGCTGTCTCAATTCTGTCCTGCTTATCTTGGTCTGTTAGGAATAATCAGTTCTACATCGCTGTGTGGTCTTGGAATTACATGAACAGAAACGAGTTCACCAACTCTCTGAGCCGCAGCAGCACCGGCATCAGTGGCTGCCTTAACAGCACCGACATCTCCGCGTACCATTACTGTCACATAACCACCACCGATGGTCTCTTTTCCAATCAATTCAACATTGGCGGCTTTAACCATTGCGTCTGCTGCCTCGATTGCGCCAACCAATCCTTTTGTTTCGATCATTCCTAAAGCATCTAATGCCATTATCTTCTCCGAAATTTATGTTATTTTGAACTATAAAATAGTCAGTAGAACAATAATAGTCAATTTAATTCTTACTATTGTGGCAATTCTACCGTAAAAAACATTGAAGTACCCTTGCCCGGGGCACTTTTACACCAAATTCTGCCGTTCAATTTTGTTATGAACTCGTAACACAGAGTCAAACCAATGCCCGTGCCGGCCTCATTTGCCGTTCCGTGGCGAGAGCGAATCCCCGGTTTGAAGAGTTCTTTTTGTATCTCATCGTCCATTCCGATCCCCTGATCATTAATGATAAACACCGCCTCATTCTTTTCCTCCCTGATCTCAATCTCAATCAGACCGCCAGCCGGACTGAATTTAATCGCGTTGGAAAGAAGATTCCGAATCACAGTTTTTATCATCTCCTCATCGGTATAAACGACAACAAGAGCATTCCCTGAAAAATCCACTTGCAGATTCTTCCCGATCAACTGTCCTGCAAGTTCACCAACGACCAAAGTGGCAAGGTCATTTAAGAGCACCACATCTTTACTGACTGAAAGATTGCCTGTCTGGCTTCTCGCCCAGTTCAAAAGATTCGATAACAGCCCGTAGGTTGATCTCGACACATTTTCGATCTGACTCAGGAAATAAAACCGCTGTTTCTCCTCGAGTGAGTTCATATCCTTCAATAACAGTTCAGAGAATGAGATCAAAACATTGAACTGGTTCTTCAAATCGTGAGCAATAATTGAAAAGAATTTATCCTTTGTCGAGTTGAGTTCACCGAGCCTTTTGTTCATTTCCATAATTTTTTCTTCAGCCTCGAGCCTCTCCTTGATGCTTCTGAGTACTGTAAGAATAGCGTTTTTCCCCTGAAAACCCACCATTGTCAGAGACATTTCAACAGGAACCGGGTCCCCGGTTTTTCTCCTTAAAAGCCGTGATGACACCACAGAATCGTGGGTCATAATCTTCTCAAGCTCCTCGGCATTCTCTATCTGTTCATCACAAAAAACAGTTGAGAAATGTTTTCCTACAATTTCAGATTTCTTAAAACCGGTTGTCGATTCCCAAATATTGTTGACCTCGAGAATTTCTCCGGTTTCACCATCGACAAGCATGAGATAATCGAGCATCTCATTAAAAATCTCCCGATAACCGTCACTTTCCTTTTCACCGGATTTTTCCCGAGCGAATGGGTCCATTTTCACACCAGAGCTTTGTTTATATCATCCTCGCTCCACGCGTGGGAGTTATCAATGGCATCGTAAATTCTTTCGGAGCTTTCCACCACCGTGTACATCTTCAAATGATCCCTCCCCAAAAAATCCTCCGTGACCGTGTGTTCCATAAATTCGAGCCATTTATCGTAAAACCTGTTCACATTTACAATCACCACGGGATTTGTATAATGACCGAGTCGTTTCATTGTGAGTACCTGATAAAGTTCTTCCATGGTACCACTTCCACCCGGCAGCACGACAATTGCGGAGCTTCCTTCAATCATCTTTAATTTCCGGCTTTCCATGTCACCGGTCAGTTCAAGAGAGGAAATGTCGTCTCTTCCCCATTCCAAATCCATCATAAATTCAGGAATAATGCCCGTCACCCTTCCGCCTGCCGACAAGGCACCGTCAGATACAGCTCCCATTAATCCGTGCCGCCCTCCTCCGTACACTAGAATATCACTCTGTGAAGCGATAGTCTCACCCAGACGGAATGCATCAGAAAGGTAAACTGCCTTTGATTTGGTGCTTGAAGCACAGAAAACGGCTATTCTTCTATCCATCGATTTTATTAAATTCAAAATTGAAATATAGGTATTTCAAAAATTCCCGTAAACATAAAAATAAATTATTGTCATCACATTCGAAGAATAGTAAAATGTCTATATTTGCAGGAACTTATATGCATTTATTTAAGTAAAACCAACATGAAAACTTCAAAATTAATCACTATCATAGCTTTGTTCGTGGTTTTTGCTCTTTTTCCACAATCACTGGTAAAGACAAAAGCCGGGATCCTCGTTTCATCAGGAAATGACCTGGTTAAACTGAAATCAAACTCCACACTAAAAATTGGAGATAAATACCGAATACTCCTTCAACCTGATTCGGGTGGATACGGTTATTATGTTCTGGTAAGCGGGAAAAGTGCCAAGTCTCTTTTTCTCGGAAGGGCTTATAAAAATCAGATTCTTGCCTACCCCGGCAAGGGCGATTTCGTAAAATTTCCCTCTAAAGGCGATCACCAGCTCTTTCTGATCTATTCACTAAAGAAAATATCGGATATTGAATCGTTATTTAAATCGAAGGATGAAGCAAAGGCGGATGATTTCCTGAAACTGGCGGGAAAGATTAAAAAGCAGACAAAACAAAATGTTACGGATGATTCACAGGTTGATATCATTATCGCCGGTAACGCCAGAGGTAATCAGGATGTGCTCGACAAGGATTTTCTGCAAAAAGTAAAACCCTTCGCCACGAAGGATATACTTTTGCTTGAATACAAAATTAAAGTTAAATAAGTCTAAATCAGAGCAGGGATTTTGACAAAAAATTTGGAGCCGTTCCCCTCTTTGCTTTCAAAGTAGAGGTCGCCCCCATTCTTGAGCATGAATTCTTTTGAGAGAATCAGACCAAGGCCTGTGCCCGATTCCCCGTCTGTGCCTTCACGCGACACGCGATATCCCAATTTAAACATCTTTTTCTGTGACTCTTCAGAGATTCCAATGCCACTGTCTGCCACGAATACTGTAATAAATCCCTCTTCGACAGTGTAACCGACATGAACAACCCCACCTTTGGGTGTAAACTTCAGGGCATTTGTAATAACATTCCTGATTACAGTATCCACCATGTTTGCGTCAGCACAAACGGAGAGCCTTTCATTCACTGAATTAATCAAATTAATCTCTTTTTTGATAATCTGCGACTCACACAACTTCAATATTCGTTCTATGGTTTCCTGAAGATCAAAGGGGACAGGTTCAAAATCCATGTTACCCGTGCGGAGTCTGCTCCAGGCAAGTAGATTTTCGATCAGATTGTAAACCAGTTGAGCCGATTCATACATTCTTACAGAAAAATCTCCAAGGTCTTCCTTGCTAATCTCTTCATAATATTTCGCAATGTACTCTGAAAAACCAAGGAATCCGGTAAAGGGATTTTTCAGATCGTGGGCAATCAAAGCAAAGAATTTATCTTTGGCTACATTTTGCTCTTCAAGTTCGAGGATAACTCTTTCAAGGTCGTTTTCTGCCCCGTTTTTATGATCAGAAAGAGTTGGTGGTGGATTTTGAGAAAGGATTCTTTTATAAAGATTTAATCTTTTTTCGACCAGCAGATTATCTGCCGGAAAGATAAGGTGATCAGACATCAATTCCCTTGAATGAGCACTTAGCAGTCGTACTTCTGTTGATCCTGAAACAAGAACGAGCAGTTTCCCTGACCCTGCTTTCCCGCTGAAGAAATTGAGTGCATCTTCCACCAGCCATGTGTCTTTCGTGAAGAAGATGAAAATCACCGACACACCCGCAAAACTCTGCGATTTATAGTTCGAATAAGTAAACGATTTTGCAGAAAACCCGCCCGGAGAGAGCAACTTTCCGAAAAGACTCATATCTATCAAGTCTTCGCCGATTATAACGGCAGAATATTTTATCGTCTCTTCCATAAGTATCTTTTGAGCGGCATTCCGGATTCTATGAAAATTTTGTGATTAATGGAAACGAAAATATAAAAAACAATTACATATTTATGTAATTTGGGGTGGAGAGAGTAATTTTAATACATATTTGTCAGTCAGATTTTGTGAAAGTAACCTGATTTGGCCGAAGAAATGAAATTAGTTCGAGTATCCCTCTAAGTTAGGAGGACCTGAATCCCAACCTTAAATATTAATCTCAATTCCCGAAAAATCAAATCCAAGAATTTAATAACTGTTTTTTAAGGGTGTTACTTTACCGGGTTGATCAATACAATAATGTCCGAATGGTTACTCAAACTTGTCTTTGCCCCTATTGAAAGGCATTTTGTGGTCGATAAACAGTATTGTCAGGCTTTTTGATACCGGGAAGCGGGAAATGCTTGACACATTCAGCATGGTACATTATTTGAAATCTTTGAACCCCATCGAGGTATTTGAAGCAGGTGAAGCATTTTTTGTGGCACAATTGAACGAAGGAACGGAATATCTGAATCTTCCGGCACCTGCCGAAGGTGAACAGATTTTTAAACCCGCTAACAAATAAACGGGTTTTACCAACAAATTTTAACTAAAATTTTGGTTTGTAATAAAACAAAAAACCCTGCAACAATTTATAAAATAAAGAGTTACAGGGTTTTTTCCGGTGGAGATAAGGGGAGTCGAACCCCTGACCTCTTGAATGCCATTCAAGCGCTCTCCCAACTGAGCTATATCCCCGGAATTCAGACTGCAAATATAAAAAAAATTTATTTTCTGTGCAAAACTTACCTTGATTCTGGTGCCAATTTTGGAACTTCTGTCTTCATCCGCCACATCAAAACCACTCCGAGTATTGACATGAAGAAACAGGCAATCCACATCCACTTTGATCCCAAACCCTCCATCATGAAAGCACCAGTAGCGGGACCTATGAACAAGGAGATATTAAATACAAGTTGCAGGAATCCCATGTACATTCCCTTCGAATTTACAGGGGCTATTTCCGCAAGATAGTTTGCAGAGGCGGGAGAAAATATCATTTCGCCAAAGGTTAATATAACCATGCAGATTACAAGTGCAGGGACTGTGGTGGAGAAAGCAAACATTCCGAATCCAATTCCTGTGAGGATGCCTCCAAGACTGAGCAGTTTTCGATCTTCCCAGTCAGTCATTGCATTATTGATCGGCACTTCCAGGAAAATAATCATTATGGTGTTCACTAAAAAAAGGACGCCGATGAAAGGTTCAGGAAACTTAAGTTCATTCACCACATAAAGCGAAACGGTACTGATTTGCGAGAAAAAAACAATGTAAACAGGTGACAAAGCTATTACATAGTAGATCAGTCTTGGGTCCTTGAACGGATTCAACTTTGTTTCACCAGCCTGACGCTCTCTTTCTGCAACTTCCCTCCGTTCCTTTTCCTCCCTCGAAAGCGAGGTGAAATAGAGAAATGCCAATGCTGACAACGAGGTCAGTCCATCGAAAATGAACATCCAGTGATAATCAAAAATTATCAAAAAGCCTCCGAGAAGGGGACCTATACTGAATCCAAGATTGACTGCAAGCCGGTTCAGTGCAAAAGCTATTTTACGGTCTTCGGGCTTGACAATCTCCGATATCAACGCAAGGTTTGCGGGTCTGAAGCCCTCACTCACCCAGGAAAGAAGTGTAGTCAAAACGATTATCATCCAGAATTCATGAAAAAACGGAAAGATAAAGAGAACGACAGCACTAAGAAAAAGGGAGAGTTTCATTATCGGCATATTGCCAAACTTGTCTGCCAGTTTTCCGACAACCGGACCCGCTGCGAGGGACCCGATTCCATAAGCCGCCAGCACATACCCGGCGTAATCTATCGAGTATCCCTGATATTTTGTCAGATAGATTGCGAGAAATGTGAGGAACATCGACCCGGCACGGTTGATGAATGTTGCAAAGGAGATAGCCCACATGCTCTTAGGCATCCGTGCGAGCGAACTCCATGGATTTATTTTCCGTAATACCGGTTTTATTTTTTTAGAAACCAAACTCTGAAATCAAAATTGTTAATATTGTTATAGCCACTGAACCGAGTTCAAGTTCCCGATGATTAACGGCTTCAAAAACATCATTATCTGAATGGTGAAAATCGAAATATCTCTGGCTGTCGGGAACATAACCAATGAGTGCTCTGGCATTTTTTATTCGTGAAATGTCGGCACCACTTCCCCCTTTTCTGAACCATTCGATACCTGTTCTTTTGAAGTAAGGGAGCCACGATTCCATTTTACTGATAATTTCGGGAGTCGAATCCACACTAAACCCCCTGGGAGTGAAGCCACCTCTGTCAGATTCTATCGCCGCATAATGAATGTTTTTTTCAGTAGCGGCAAATTCGCCATAACCCTTTCCACCAGCAAGCCCGTTTTCCTCGTTTGCGAAAAGTACAACCCTTATAGTTCTTTTTGGTCTGAATCCGGTTTTTTTGATCAATTGAAGAACTTCCACAGCCTGTACACAACCTGCTCCGTCATCGTGAGCCCCGACCCCTTTATCCCAGGAATCGAGGTGACCACCAGTGACTATTATTTCATTTCGTTTTTCGCTTCCCCATATCTCTGCGATTATGTTTCGAACAGTAGTTGTTCCCTTTGTTTCGCAATTGAGCTCAAATTCGAAAATGTAATTCTCCGGATTTGGGGACTTGGCGATTCCGGCTAAAATTTTATTCAACCTGATTGCGCTCTGCACTCCAAGTGCTGCGGCAGGAATTTTAGGAATCGTATCGAGGTACCTTAATGTACCCGTGTGGGGAGTGTCGTCAAAATTGGAAGCTACTGAACGGATAAGTACCGCTTTCGCACCGTAGGCTGCAGCTCTGTAAGCCCCGTTAACCCGATAATTTACTGCAGGTCCATACGATTCAAATGACTCGTAAACATCCTGTGGGAATTCGAAATTGAAGAAGACTATCTTCCCTTTTACTTCCTCTTTTCTTTTATCGAGTTCATCAAAACTGGAGATTTCGATAACCGCGCCTCTTAAGATTCCTTCCGTACCAACTGAACCACCCAGAGCGGCGATGTTGAAGTATGTGTCAGCTCCGGAGTTTTTCCCGCGTAACTTGAATTTCTCTACATTCCCTCTCTGCCAGTTCACAGTAGTAAAAGATTGAGTGTAAACAGTGTCAACTCCAATTTCTTTTAACTTCAGGATGAAAAAATCTTCAGCTCTCACAAGATTTTTACTTCCGGCCAATCTGTTACCAATCTTGCAAAGTTCACGAAGCAGATTATAACCGAATGTGTCAACCAGGGCAGTTCTGTGCATCCTTCGAAAAGTCGTCTCCAATGTGGAGTCGGTTTTTTCGATGGATTGAGAAGCGGAATTAAAAGATAATACAGACAGGGCGAGTAATAATACGAAGAAAAAGCGTCTCATAAGCCGATAAAGGTACCTGAAAAAATGAAACGCAAAGATACTTTAATCAGAGTGAATATTCAATGAAAATAAATATGGGTGAATCGGGTATTTATTCCGTTGAGGCAGCGACGGTCGGGCTAAAACATTCTGCTGTTGATATACCAACTTCAACTTGTATCATTATGAGACATTTTTGGCAATTATTCTCATTTTGAAAATGGGAATACCTTCATTTTAATACGAAAACAGAGTAATACCTTTTGGTACGGTTTTTGCATATTTATTCTTATTTTTTTAATCATTTATAAGTCAGATGAAGAATATGCCGAATAACAAGACAATTTTTTCTAAGGCTATTGCGATCGCAATATTCCTTACTCTGTTGCTCACAGGCACCACAGAGCTTTTCTCCCAGGTGACAACTCCTTTTCAGCCCAGGTTTCAATCCAATGAGAAGGGTGATATTCAAATTTTTGGAAATGCTCTGTTGAAATGCCCTGCCGGTAATTGTGGCGGGAACAACAACAGCTACAGCATGGTAAATATTGATATTGACGGTGATGCCGCCACTTTCAACTCCAGCTCTGCAAATTTTACCCTCCCTGCAGGTGCAACTGTGCTCTGGGCGGGCCTATATTGGAACGGCATTTCGACAAATTCGGCAAGGAACACGGCATTATTCAAAACACCCGCATCGGGTGGTTATGTAAGTCTGACAGGTATCACTTACGACAACAGTTACGGTTATCAAGGATTTAAGGATGTAACTTCCCTTGTCCAGGCAGGTGGCACCGGCACATATATGACAGCCAATGTCAGAACAAACACCGGTACAAACACATGGGCGGGATGGGCACTTGTCGTAGTTTACAGAGACCCTTCAAAACCACAGAGAAACCTTACGGTATTTGATGGTCTGGCAAATGTCAGTACGAGCAATGCAAATGTAAATATTACTATAAGTGGATTTACCACTCCCCTTTTCGGTCCTGTGAATGTTGCCCTCGGCGTGGTTGCATATGACGGTGATGCTGATCTAACAGGTGACGCTCTCAAATTTAACAATCAGGTAATTTCAAACGGTTTGAATCCTGCATCCAACTTCTTCAACAGTACAATCAGCAGATTAGGCACAGCGATTACTGACAAAAATCCAAACTATGCAAATCAGTTGGGACTTGATATTGACATCGTGGATGCAACCGGCAAATTGAGCAACGGGCAGACAAGTGCGGTGCTTAATCTTACCACGGGCGGTGAAAGCTACAACCCGGGTGTTGTAACAACCGTTATCGACATCTTCGCTCCTGATATTAACATTACTAAAAACTTTACAGATCTCAATGGTGGAAGTGTAACCCCCGGTGACACTCTTCTCTACACAGTCAGCCTTGTAAACAACGGACAGGATGCTGCCAACAAAGTGGTGGTTGTCGACTCTATTCAAAATCACATGACCTATCTCCCCGGAAGTATGGTAGTTACAAGCGGTGCAAACAGCGGTAACAAAACTGATGCCGCAGGAGATGATCAGGCATTTTTTGCTTCCGGAAAAGTTAACTTTAACCTCGGATCTAGTGCAAACGCCTCAACCGGAGGTAATCTTAATCCGGGTGAATCGACCGCTGTCAGCTTCAAAGTGGTCATTGACCAGCCACTCCCCGACAGTCTGAGTGCAAACAATTTCGCTTTGGCAAGCTACAAAAGTCAGTCCGTTCCTATTAGAGACTACTCAAGTCAGTCTGCTACAGTTACAGCACCAATTATTTCATTGTCTGATCTGTCACTCACAAAAACAGTTTCCAACTCCGCTCCCGTGGTAGGAAGCAATATAGTTTACACAGTTAAAGTGACTAATTCAGGACCGGAAATTGCCACCAGTGTCAGTGTTAACGATCTTCTCCCCGCAGGTTTACAGTTCGTCAGTTATTCATCTTCAACCGGAACATATGACGATGCCACCGGGGATTGGGTTATCGGCACAATGAATCCGGGCAGAACCGATTCATTAAGAATCACCGTATTGGTCAATGGTACCACCGGAATCACTAACTTCGCTGAAGTAAAATCCCTCGATCAAACAGATCCTGACTCGAGTCCGAACAACGGAAATCCTGCAGAAGACGATTATGCTTCTGTCTCGATTAATCCCGTCAACTCTGCAGACTTGAAAATAAGGAAGCTGGTTACCCCTGCCAATCCAACTGTGGGTTCAACTGTCACTTATACTATTACGGTATCAAATGATGGTCCCGGCAATGCAACCAATGTGATGGTGAATGATCAGTTGCCTGCCGGAATTTCCTATGTTTCCCATACCGCCTCCCAGGGTTCTTATATACCCGGTACAGGTGACTGGAACATTGGAACAATCAACAATACGGGTGATGCAGTACTTACACTTGTCGGAACAAAAACATCACCAAATATAATTACTAACATAGCAGAGATTACCGCTGCCGATCAGTCCGATCCATTTCCACTGGACAGAAAAGACAGCGCTACAATTCCTATACAGGTAGCCGATCTTTCTATCAGCAAAACCGTTTCGCCACAGGCTCCTCAGTATGGTCAGCAGGCAACTTTCAGGGTTGTTCTTAAAAACAACGGACCAACTGCTGCCACAGGTGTGATCGCACAGGATTCACTCGTTAGTGGATTAAGCTATGTGAGCTCAAGTGTAACACAGGGTGTCTACGATCCCGTATCTGGCGAATGGTTTATTGGTACGATCGCCAATGGTGACAGTGTTGTATTGTTGATTACGGTAAATATAACATCATCAACCGGTTTATCGAATACCGCATCGATCAAGTTTTCACACGAGATAGACCCGACTTTGGGTGACAGAACTGCAACCGTTAACTTTACGGCAGCCTCTTCCGATTTGAGTATCCTGAAGACTGTTGATAATGCAAACCCGGGTGATGGTTCAACCATTAACTACACAATTACCATTACAAATAACGGACCGTCAGCTTCGACAAATTCCACGGTATATGACAAACTGCCGAATGGTCTGGTTTATCAGTCTCATTCAACATCGCAGGGTCTTTACACCATTGCAACAAATCAGTGGGAAGTCGGTCCAATTCCTTCCGGCGGTTCGGCAACTTTGCAAATTTCCGCCAAGGTAATCTTTGACAGTCTCAGTGCGACTGTAATCAATCTCGGACCCGCTACGGGCTTCAACCTCTTTGTTCTGAATGATTTCTCAGCACCTTCATCGGATGTCGAGGGGAAAGCCGCAATAGGAAGGGATGTGAATGTAGCCGGTTACAGTTTTGGCGACAAGTATCCTAACTCGAACGGTACTGAAGATATTCTGATAGTCGGAAGAAATCTTACTTATATCTCAGGAGCCATCTATTCAGGCAATGTGGTGTATGGCAATTCAACCAACCTGCCGATTAATGGTGTCTCCATCAATAATGGAACACTTAGAAAAGATACAGTAATAGATTTCGCTGCAGCAGCTACATATCTGCAGAGTCTCTCAACTTCCATCAGCCTCTATCCTGTGAATGGTACCACCCATTTCGAATGGAACGGACTCGAACTTACGGGTACAAATCCATTTCTGAATGTCTTCTCAGTGACAGGAGCACAACTTTCTCAGGCTAACAGCGTGGCATTGAATGTACCAAACGGTTCGGCTGTTCTGGTTAACATCAGTGGCACAAATGTAAGCTGGACTGGCGGACTTACAGTAACAGGAACCGCGAAAGAAAATGTAATCTATAATTTCTACGAAGCCACTGCTCTCAGGATTGTTGGAATAGACATCCGGGGTGCCGTCCTCGCTCCATTCGCTTATGTAACTTTCCCTTCGGGTGTTCACAACGGACAGATGATAGCCTATAATGTTACCGGAAGCGGACAGTTCAATCTTTCCAATTTTATGGGAAATATTCCTATAAACAAAGATATCTGGAATGTTGCAGAGATCATGTCAGCCGATCAGTATGATCCCGATTCAACCCCGGGTAACAACGACCCTTCAGAGGATGATTATTCCAAAGTCAAGATTCATGTCACTAATATCGTTCCGGCTCCAAACCTCAACTTCGGCAACTGGAACTATATGGCTAACTTCGGTCAGGATCAGATGGTAATGACCATAGCCCGTGACAACACAACTAATCTGTTCGCAGGAACTCTCGGAGGTGTGGTTTACAAGTCAACTGACAACGGTACCAACTGGACACAATTACTGAACACTATCAATAATGCCACTCTCATTTGGAATATCAAGGTACTCTCGAACGGGAAAATTCTCGCTGCTACTGAGCAAGGTATCTATATCTCCTCTGATAATGGTGCAAGCTGGGAACTCTCCACACTGAACGGGAAAGATACCAGATCGATTGTTGTTGATGCTCAGGGTATCATCTATGTTTCCACCTGGGGAAGTGGTGTCTATAAATCAGCCGACAACGGTAATACATGGACAACCATGAACACAGGTCTGACTAATAACAACATCAACACCCTCGCAATAAATGCGCAGGGTACCCTGTTTGCCGGTTCATTTGGTGAAGGAGTTTTCAGATCAAACGGTACGGGTTGGGATCGCCTCTCAGGAGACAACCATTTTGTCTGGACACTTTATGTTGACGGTCAAGGTTCACTAATTTGTGGTACTTATGGAAGTGGCGTTTTCACCTCAAACGATAACGGATCATCATGGACACACCTTGCCCTCTCTTCTAACCTGAACTACACCTACGGTATAACAGGTGATCAAAATGATAACCTCTATTTCATCTCCTTCACAGGAGGTGTTACCGTGAGAAATCACCAGACAGGTGCTTTCAATATGCTTGGACTTTCTGCTCTTGGCGTAAGTTCAATCTATATAAACCAGAACAATCAGGTTATCGTCGGTACTTCACCCGGTTACCTCTATAAAAACGATTCACCATTGACTTCAGTTCAGACAGAAAACAACGGTATCCCCGCAAAATTCGAACTGAATCAGAATTTCCCGAATCCGTTTAATCCTTCGACTCAAATAAGCTTTGCAGTGCCACAAAAATCGTTTGTGTCTCTCAAGATATACGATGTTCAGGGTTCTGAGGTTGCAACTCTCGTTAATGAAGATAAAGAACCCGGTTTCTACTCGGTCAATTTTGACGCTAAAAAACTCTCCAGCGGCGTTTATTTCTATAAAGTTGTCGCCGGTGATTTTAACGCAGTAAGAAAAATGATTTTACTCAAGTAACGCAGTAATCCAATAATGCAGTAATGCAGTAATTTTTGTGGCATCCGGGGTTCGGGTGCCATTTTTTTTATTTGCTTCCATTCCCGTCCCACAACCATTATAATTCCGTGTAAAAAAAAGTTAATTTTCCCTGAAACTGTGCTGTACCTCACATATTTACCCGATGACTTAAAAAAATATCTTCTGATCTGAAAAAAAATGTGATAATTAACTTTGATTGCAATAATACTTTGATTACATTAATGTAGCTAAATTTTAATAATCAGTTAACCGTCTGATAAAGGCGGTTCGTCGGCGGAAAATCATCATCTGACGAAAATATTGTTTTTAATCACCTCATAATCAAAGGAACAAATACATGAAGTATTTAAAGTTCTTTTTATCAGTTTTCGTTCTCTTCTCGCTGGCATTCACTCTGAATGCGCAACCAACAGTGAACATAACAGCTCCTGCAGCGGCTTCGATCGGGGTTTCACTTACCCCGACACTCACATGGGATATTCCCGCCGGAACACCACCTTACAGCAGTACCGTGAGCATCTACAGTGATGTCACGATGACGACACTCGTCTATACTCTGAATGTTGGTATTCTAACGAGTTTAGCCATACCGGGCGGAACTCTGCAGAACAATACACATTACTGGTGGAAAGTTGAAGTGACGGATCTCGGAATGGGAGGCCCCGGAAGCGCAACCTCCGATTTCGTTACCCTTCTCGCTACTCCAGTTCTTGCCTCCCCTGCCGATGGCTACATTTCCAATACAATGACTCCAACACTCTCCTGGACAATGGACGATAATAAAGGAAATGTAAGATACAGACTTCTCACGGGAACTTCACCCGGACTGACCGTTGGAGCGAACCTCAACACAACTACCGGTGTAAATCCCGGTTCACTTTCAACTACACCTTTGGCTTTACTCCCTGCAACCAAATACTGGTGGACAGTGAACGCAGAAGTAAGCGATGGAGGTGCGCTGAATAATGGTGAGTTTAAACAGGCTTCTACCGAGAGAACTTTCTATACACCCCTTGATGTTCTTACCACTCCTATAAACGGAGTTACCGGTCATACACTCGAACCGACCTTCGCCTGGACAGATGTGAATTTCGAGACAGAGTATGAACTTAGAATTTCAACTGCAGGTGGATCACAATTGGCTTTCGATGCAGGCCTCCTTTTTACTGATCTTGCAATCCCGGCGAACACTACTTCAGTTATCTACAACGAAAATACACTGAATGAAGGTCCCGGAGCAACTTATGCTTTTCCTTTGACCGCTAACACTACCTACTACTGGCAACTCGTTGCAAAAGATGGCAGTGTAAGTATTCCATCCCCAATCTGGCATTTTACCACATACCCCGCGGTTACTGTAAGTCAATACAATCCGGGTGTTGGTGACTCAGTCTTTTTGAATGATGTCATCTTCTCTTATGGTATTAATCAGGCAACCAACGACCTGAAGTTCAAATTACAGGTTAAAGCAGCTCTTGCACCTCCTGTTAAAACAGAATGGCTCACTTCCAATTTTACCGGAACATCAGTTAATCTGAATCAGACAGTCAACCTTTTGGGAGGAAAAAAATATTACTGGAGAGTTGTTCTATTGAACAATTCAAATCAGGTAATGGCTTATTCACCAACGAGCTACTTTAGCACAAGCGGTGGTGCAACCGTTCCTTATCCTTCATGGCCTGTCGGCAATCCTCAGGTATATACTAATGCTCCACAACTTTACTGGTACACTGCCGGTTACAGCCCCGACATCACATTTGATGTACAGGTTAAACTGTTACCTATGGGTGCACCTGTTTACAGTGCAACCAACATTACAAACATCTACCATCAGGTAGGTTTGAACCTTCTCCCCGGTACATTATACTACTGGCAGGTTAGAAGTGTTTACAAGAGAGGCACTCCTGATGAACAGACATCTGCCTGGAGCACTGACAATACCTTCACCACATGGGGAGTAGGTACTGTTGTAGTGCCAAATCCTTCATATCCTGTTGATAACCTTTTGGTTTATACAGCATCACCATATCTTTACTGGTGGCTTGGTCAGGACGGTACAGGATTAACCTACATACTTGAGTACTCTACTTTTAGCAACTTCTCAAGTTCAATTACGCTCAGTGCAATTCCAAACCAGTTTGTACAGCTTTTTGGTTTGATTCCCGGACAGACTTATTACTGGAGAGTTAGATCCACAAACGGAGTTCAGGTCTCTGCTGCTTCGGTAACTGCTTCGTTTACGGTTGCAGGTGGTGTTACCAATGGATTTACAGTTCTTAACTGGCCAACAGGTAATCCAACTGTCTATACCACAACCCCAACCCTCTCCTGGTACCTTGAAGGCTCACCAATGGGCATAACAGGTTACCTCGTCAGATGGAAAGTCGGTTCCAATTCATCGAACTGGGATGTCGATTATTCAGGTTTGGCATCCGTTGGTGATGTTTACAATACTTCTTACACATTTTCAGTACCTTTCGCTGAAGGTCAGGTTGTATACTGGGCAGTAGCTGCCACAAACGGTATTACACACTCAGCCTGGTCGAGTGATCATTTCACAATATACAGTGGAACCACCCCGGGTGCACCAGTTATCTCGTGGCCCTCAGGAAACGCACTCATTTATACTGTAGACCCTCAGTTGAACTGGTGGGTAAATGGTTCAACAAGTGGAATTGTCGGCTATCAGGTTGTGTACAGCTACTCTGATGTCTTTGCACCTGCTGCAACTACAACAGCCTACTCAACCGGTACATCTTTGAATATAACTGGTCTCGTGGAAGGCGCCACCTACTGGTGGAAAGTAAGAGCCCATCTCGGTGGTCTCTCTTACGGTCCATTCTCTGCAGTTGAATCGTTTACGGTTAATCCGGGTTCATTTGCCCCTGTTACTCCAATCGTCGGAGGACCAAATAATGTTATGATCGGTACCACAACTCCGATTGTATCATGGGCACTGCCTACAGCTCTTCCTTCAGGTGCGAAATTCGAACTTGAAGTTGCTGACAATTCACAATTTACAGGTTCAACTGTATTTGAAAACCTGACAGCAAATAACAAGATGCTTCAGGGTTTGACAGCCAACAAGAGCTACTTCTGGAGAGTAAGAACCAAAACCAGTGATGGAAGTTATTCATTCTATTCAGGAATGGGTAAATTCAATGTCATGGATGGTGCAACCGATGTGAAAGAAGTTGCAGAAATCCCGAAAGAGTTTAACCTCGATCAGAACTATCCGAATCCGTTCAACCCTTCAACAAACATCAGATTTGCCTTACCGGCTGATGTGAATGTGAAACTTGATGTTTACAACACCCTCGGTGAAAAAGTGGCTGAACTGGTTAACGGTCCTATGACTGCAGGAAGTTATGCGATCGCTTTTAACGCATCAGCATTACCTTCAGGAATCTACTTCTACAGAATTGAAGCCGGAAGCAATGTTGCCGTTCGCAAAATGATTCTGATGAAATGATCTGAAGGCTGAAAAGCGAAGGCTGAAATCTGAAGGCTGATGGATGAATGACGAAGGCTGAAAAGCGAAGGCTGAAGGCTGAAAAGCGAAGGCTGTTGGCTGAATCAATCATAACTTTCAAGTCAATCTAATAATTAAAAAGCCGCTCCTAAAACGGGCGGCTTTTTTATTTTAAAAATCGTTGGGAGCAATTATTTTTTGAAAGGCAGCTTTATTTTATCTATCGAGAAGACAAGTACACCGAGCACAAGTGCTTCAACGGGGAACTTGAATCTGCTGGCATCGTTGATTGTGTTGAAAATAACATTGGTAAGCAGGAGTGCATCAATGACAAGTATCAGGGAGATGATGATGAAATTCACTTGCTCTTTCACATTCCTTGTCAGTTTAATAAGCAGGTATGCAGATACAATAACAAAAGATACCATCACCAGCAACCAGTAGAGCTTGTGCAGCATGATCACAAAACCGGGTAAAACATTGAAATTAATGTCCCCTTTCTCCGGTGCATTCTGCAGGCTCGATGAAACCCACAATGAATATACAATCGAAACCACCCTGATCAGATTCACTTTCCCGGAAGTCTGTTGATATATTTCATCATAAAAGCCCCCGAGTTTTTCGTTTAAAAGAGCTTCATTTGCTGAATTTATTTTGTAGTAATCAAAAAGTTTCTGCGTAGCTTCGTTGTAAACTTTGTAGCCGATAAAAGAACTTGCGAGAGTTTGCTTGTTTTCCTCACCAAGAATATTCATCCAACTGTTTGCATCAATCCGGTTTTTTGCTTGAATTTTATCCCTCGCATCAAGAAATATTCGCAACACTTCCGAATTTTCAGCACTCACCTTCACATTGCTGTCGATTGTTGCAATGAGGGCATTTCTTCCGACATAAAAAGGGACACCCGTTCCTTTTTTTGCCCCTCCCGAAACACCGGCTCCCGGAAACAATCCGAAATTACCATTTACATTCATATTTACGAAACTCCAGCAAAGAAGCACTGCAAGAAGTGGCAATCCATACACAGCAGGTTTCACGAATATCTCTTTCACAAAACTTGTACCGGACTCTTTTCGCAATATAAATAGTCTCACAGCGATTATGATAAAAAATAGGGGCAGAAGCGGAATCAAGTTATATCGGGAGAGAATCGTAATCCCTGTCGATACACCGGCATACGCATAATATTTGTTGTCACCCGAGACGATTGCCTTGAGTAATAAATAGATCGAGAGTGTAAACAGAAACCACGACAGCACTTCTGTAATGAACATGAAAGAATAGTAAAGTGCTGACAGATTAAAAAATGTCAGATAGAGTATCAGGTTTTGCTTGTTTTCGGAAAGTCCAACCAGTGAGAATATTTTTCTGACAAGTAAACTTGTGCAGTACATTAAAAAAAGCTGTATCGCCAGAACAAGATTTGGCAGGGCTGCATATCCAAAAAGTTCGATCAGCCCGGCAAGAATCAATGGATAAAGCGGAGAACGATATGGGAAAAGGACAGAATTGAGTCCGAGGAACTTTTCGGCGTAACGGAGATAATCGGCACAATCTCCTTCATCCAATACAGGAGTAAAGTAGAAAAACAGGATGATTGTAACAAATGCCAGAAAATATTCCGGTTTGCGCTTCGAAAAATTTTCCTTTATCAGTTCTGTCAGTTTTTCGGAAATCGTAACCTCTACCCGGTTATTATCTGAAGGATGGACGGATCATATTTGAATTTCCCTGACTGCGACTTGTACATAAACGATGCCGCCCTTTGGTTGCTTTCTCTCACTTCGGGGAGTTGGTAACCGACTTTGTAATACACCTCTGTCTGAACAATCTCGGGGTAAAGAAGTGTATTGTCGATAACTTCTGTAATGACGCCGGGTTTTGGTATTTCGTAATATATTCCCGAGAAAGCCGGATCATTCAATACAGGTTCTTCAAACTCTCCCATAGCCACCTGAATTGTCCCCTTCAGGAAATCATACCCGGTTGAGAGTTGAACAAGGTGTGAGCCGATATAGTCGCCACCCATTCTTGCCCCTGTCTCTACAATGTAGACCTTATCATCCATTGTCACAAGCACCTCGGTATGAGAAGCACCATTTGTCACTTCGAGAGCATCCAGTGCAGCAGTTACTGTTTTAATGATTCCGGTTCTGACTGTTGCAGAAAGATCTGCAGGTTGATGCTGCCCGCTCTCCACAAAATATGGGGCACCTGTGGTCTCCTTTTCAGTTATTTGAAGGAAGTGGTGCTCACCTCTGAATGAAATCATCTCTACACTGTATTCTTTTCCTGTGACAAATTCTTCGATTACACATTCACCAGCAAACGATTCCGTTATGGCTCGCGCTATGGCATCAGACATCTCAAACATGGTCTCAATTTTGGTTACTCCCCTGCTTCCCGATCTGTCAACCGGTTTTATTATGAGGGGATATTTGAGATGGTTTGCATCAATGCTCCCTGTACCTGAAGTGTGCTTTACAAAACCGGGACAGAGTACACCACGCTCTGCAAGTCGCTCACGCATAAGAAATTTATTCGTTGTCAATGTAGAGCATCTCATTGTATTACCGGGAAGACCAAGTTTTTCCGCGAGATAATTCACAGTGATTGAGGCGAGATCGGAGCCGATTGATACAACTGCGGCAGGATCCAGCTCCGCTGCTATGGAAAGGATCTCATCTTTTTCTATAATCGAGACAGGATAAAACCGGTCGCAAAACTCCCTGCCAACGGCACCCTCTTCCCATGCAAACACATGTGTCTCAAAGCCCATATCACGGGCCTTTCTGATTAGAGGAACCTGAAAATTGTTTGCACCGATGATTACAATTTTTTTCATTAGTAGCTTTATTGTAATGAAATTGAGGCGAAACGGAAAGGATTGCCAACGCCTTTTACATTGTCGGGAACATTTTTTGTAATCACAGACCCGGCACCTATCACACATTCAGAGCCAATGGAGATGTTGTTTGCTGTCACAGTCCCGGAACCGATAAATGTACACTCCCCTATCTCAACCACCCCGGAAATCACCACCGCAGCACCAAAATAGCTGGATTTTCCAACAATGGAATTGTGAGAAACGACAGATGAATTGTTTAACAAGACACCATCTTCCAAAATCACTTCCTCATCCACATTACACAATGGATAGATGACAATACCACTGCCAAGTTTTGCAGTTTTGCTTATATAAGCAGTGGAGTGAATAAGATTGTAGAGTTTCTTGCCTGTCGATCTTAATTCAGCGAAAATCTCCCGTTTTAACTTCAAATGATGATAACCAAGACAAACCATATATTCGATGTTTGAATCTGAATTATCTCTGTAACCGTAGAAGGGTGCCACCAGTCCGGGATTCTCCTGATGTTTTATATCGTCGAAATAAACGAATTTTACCTCTTCCGTGCTGTCACCGAGTATCATTTTCTCAAACTGGACTCCGAGAGCTCCGTAACCAATTAATCCAATCGTTTTCAACATTTTCCTCTTCTACTTTTCTCAGTGGCAAAAACTGAGAATGCATTTGTGAAACAAGATGCTCTCATTTTACCTCTTTCCTTACAAGGAAGTTGGGTCGTTTTGTCGATTTCATATTAATTCTGTGAATGTATTCACCGATGATTCCCAAACCCATAAGTATGCTGCCGATCCCAAATCCCAGAATAATCGCAAATGTGGCAAACCCCGAAACAAAATCATTAAAAATCAATTTTCGCAGGATTACATAAATGGTATAAATAATCGACAATCCAAAAATCCCGAAGGAGGAAACAGTCAAAAACCTTACGGGGAGATCGGAAAAAGTTACAAAAACATTAATCGAGTGATTTATCAGTTTCATCAGGGTATATGAACTGCTGCCGGCTTCACTCTGGGAGTGGCTGACACTCACACTTGCAACATTCGATGTGATCCACGAGAGGTAACCATCCAGAAAAGTGTAGGAATTACTCATCTCTGTTGTGTGTTTGGCTATCTCAGTCTTTAAAATTCTAAATGAAGTATAGTCAGGGTGCAATTCGGGGATACCAACGGCAAGAGCTTTTTTCATAATTTTCGAGGTAATATTCCGAAACCAGTTGTGTTCCCGTTCCGAATAGTTTCCGTAGACGAGATCGTAATCCCCTTCTTTTTGCTTGATGATCAGTTTTTCAATGTCTTTCGCAGAGTGCTGGAGGTCTTCATCCATTGTAATGATGAACTCACCATTTGCAGCATCTATTCCGGCTATAATCGCATTATGCTGACCAAAATTCCGTGTTAATGAGACCCCTCTGACTACACCGGGAAATTCTTTGCACAAATCCTGAATCACGCTCCATGAATTATCCCTGCCACAGTCCCACACAAAGATGACCTCAAAAGAAAAACGGAGTCTGTCCATCTCTCTTTTAATATCGGCAAACAACCTGCCAATTGTCTTTTCACCCCTGTACACGGGGACCACAAAAGAATAGTTTGTCATCAAAATCTTTTCAATAAAGGGATTAAAAAGTGCAAAATCGTGTCTTAAAACTTAAAATAACCTGATTACAAAGTTAAGACTCAGGGCTCTATGTGCAAAGAGTTATCTAAAATAAAAAAGCCGCCCCGGTTAAGAGCGGCTTTTTAATTATCACTTTTCAGCCTTCGTCATTCAGCCTTCAGCCTTCGCTATTCAGCCTTCAGATTATTTCATCAGAATCATCTTGCGGACTGCTACATTGCTGCCGGCTTCGATTCTGTAGAAATAGATACCAGAAGGTAAAGATGATGCATCAAAAGCTATTGAGTAGCTGCCTGCGGTCATTGGTCCGTTAACCAGTTCAGCAACCTTCTCTCCGAGAGTATTGTAAACATCAAGCTTCACATTCATATCGGTTGGTATTGCAAACCTGATACTTGTTGAAGGATTGAATGGATTTGGATAGTTCTGTGAAAGATTGAACTCTTTCGGAACTTCAGCAACTTCCTTGATATCGGTTGCTCCATCCATTATTTTGAACTTACCCAAAGCTGAGTAGTAGGAATAACTTCCATCATTCGTTTTTGTTCTTACTCTCCAGAAATAAGACTTGTTCGGTGATAAACCTTGAAGTGTTTTATTGGCAGAAGTAAGATTCTCAAAAACTGTTGAATTAGTGAAGTTTGGATTTTCAGCAACTTCGAGTTCAAACTTCATTCCTGTTGTCATAGCTGCGGGAATACCCCATGAAATAATCGGCGAGGTCGTTCCAACCATTACATTGTTGGGACCACCAACTATCGGAGTAGCAGGAGCAAACGAACCGGGATTTACAGTGAAGGATTCAACTGCTGAATATGGTCCGTAAGAGAGACCTCCAAAATGGGCTCTTACTTTCCACCAGTATGTTGCGCCTTCTACGAGACCTGATACATCCAACCATGTATTTGTTGAGTAAGTGGTTGTTGTTGCACCATTTGCAAATACATCAGAATAACTGTAAACAACTTCATAACCGACGATCCCGCTTGTGGAACCATTAACCCACCACGAAAGTTGTGGATTGACAGTAAACAAGAGTGCGTTACCAACAGGCCACGAAAGAACCGGAGCACCGGGAGTACTTCCACTGTAGATTGTGAAGTAATCAGATGCCCATGTTGAAAGTGTGGTACCATCAGATGCCGCAACAGCCCAGTAAACCACCTGTCCTTCGGCAAATGGTACTGTAAAACTGTAGGAAGTGTTGTGAACACCGGCAACAGTAACAGAGCCGGTAAAATCAGAATTCCAGTTGCTTGAATTCGAACCGATTTTCCATCTAACCCTGTATTCTGTGATTCCCAGCGGGGATCCTTCCAGATACCAGGTCAGGGTAGGCAGGGTTGTGTAAACTGTGGGGTTACCTGTAGGCCAATTGAGCACAGGATAACCATTAGCAACGCCTCCGGCTACAGTAAACATTCCCAATGCTGAATTAACCGACTGCATCAGACTGTTTTGTGCACGAACCTGATAATAGTAGGTCCTGCCGGGTGTAAGATTTGATACCTGAACAAAAAGAGATGTCCCGGCAGGGTATTCCACAGCTCCCGTCATGGACGGGTTGTCACTAATCCTCACAAAAAAGTCAAGACCTGTTCCGGCTTCGCCAAGATACCAGTAGATATAGGGCGCGGTAGTATAAACAAGTGCATTGTTAATCGGATACGATAACTGTGGAGTTACGAGTGCTCCTCCGCCCCATGGCTGGAAGATCTGGTATGCACTCCAGTTTGATATCTGCTCATCAGGTGTACCGCGTTTGTAAACGCTTCTGACTCTCCAGTAATGGTAGGTAGCTGCAGTAAGTGGTGTAGTTATCTGATGATAAATATTCGTTATGTTAGTACTTGAGTAAACTACAGGTGATGCTATGGAGCCTGCCCTTACTTCAACATCAAAAGTGATTTCGGGACTGTAACCTGCGGTGTACCAGTTCAATTGAGGAGTGTTTGTATACACTCTCACAGAATTGACCGGCCACGATGGATAAGGAACTGTTGCTCCACCACTGGTATGGAAGTAACTTGTCGGCGAATATGCCATTACCTGATTTGAATTGTTCAGAAGAACAACTCTCCAGTAATATTTCAATCCACCTAATAGGTTAACAGTCTGGAAAAGGTCTGTTGAGGTACCGGTGAAATTGGAAGTCAGCCAGTCTGTTTTGACAGGTGCCACTAGAGCGGACTTAACCTGTAACTTGAACTTCAACCCGTTTGTTGCCTGGTTGATTCCGTATGTAAACATTGCATTGTTCAGATAGACGGTGTCACCTGTACCCGGATTATGCTGACTTACAGTTACAGCCGGATAGGTCGTAAAATGCCAAATTGGCGATTTAATGCTTACACCGCCATCTTTGGCAACCAGTTGCCAGTAATATTTGGTATTTGGAGTTAACGGGAATACATACTGTGAACCCGGTCCCTCGTTAAGCGTATTTTCATTGTAGATTACTGAAGTACTGTTTGCAGGAATTGCAAGATCAGTAAATATAACACCGGCGTTGAAATCGATTTGTGTTCCACCCGCTGTCGAAATCCTCAATTCATATTCGGTTTCAAAAGCCACATCAGTCCATGCAAACGAAGGCTCAAGGGTGTGTCCGGTTACTCCGTTGATTGGAGTGGTGAGTACATCAAGAGGAGTATAGAAAGTCCTCTCCGGAGAAGCCACCTTAAACTCACCATTGTTTGCGGCTGATCCATCAAACACTTCAGCTCTTACTGTCCACCAGTATTTTGTTGCAACTGCGAGACCGACAGGATTGAGTGTCAGTGTTCCCGGGTTTACTCCTGATGTCACATTTGTGTTTGCAGGGTCGGAAAGTCCCGGAGATGTGCCAACCAAAAGCTTATATCTGACATTCGATCTGTTGTTTGCTATAGCCCAGCTTAAATCAGGTGACATCACGAGTGATTCAAACTCGGTTGCCGGTGAAGTAAGAACAGGAGTGTCAAGAAGGGTGGTAAAAGTTATTACCGGGCCATTGTTTGTAACATTTGCACCGTCAGTGACGACGATTCTCCACCAGTATCTCCTGTTATACTCGAGAACAGCACCAGGAACCACATAGCTGAGTGCTCCACCAACATTCGCAGAATGAACCAGAGTAGTTAAACCGGGGTCACTGTAGATCTGAACTGTGGCACTAAAAGCCGGTATTCCGCCGGTAATAGTCCATTCAAGAGTTGGTGTAAGGGAAAGAAACGCCTGATTCACAGTTGGATTTGTCAAAGTGACTGCCGGGGCTACATAGCCAAATGCTGTGTACAATCCCAGGGAGTTTTCTCCGGTCAGTGTAAAAGTATTAGCAACTATATTATGTGTACCGGTAAGCACTGTCCATGAAGTGCCGTTATCTGTGGATTTAAAGAATTTCAAATTCGCTTCCGGATTTCCGTTAAGCTCCGAGTCATCGTATCTTAAAACCAGAGATGCATTCAAACCGGTGTTTGTGGCAGGAGCAAAAGAATATGTTCTATTAATACCTGTTGCCGCACCATAACCGTAGGCTGTGTGCGCTCTCCTTACCAGAGTTGCGCCCAAATTTGCGGAACTGGTAAGGGATGCACCAAATCCTGCAATATTCTCGTTGGAAGGAGCATTGATCGCTCTGCTGGAAAGCAGCTCACCGTTCGAGAAAAGATTTGAACCTGTCTCAACGAGGCTTCCGGTCATTCCAATAGAGACCATGTTACCTCCGACATTAAGAGGAATGGCTAGTCCAAGATTACCCAATATTCCAAGGCTCCCGGCAAGTGTGGTGCCCGATGCTGTAAATGTCGCATTTCTGTAAACAGAGGACGACATTATGTTGGCTGGAGGAGTGAGTAAAGTGGAGACATCAAACCCGACATTGTCATTGTTTGAAGGAGTTAAACCTGTGCTCCAGTTTCCGGGAGATGTTGTTTGGTTATCCACACTCCCTATCCAGGTATGAAAAGCTGTTGAACTTACAAAATCAACATCCTGCTCAATATTTACCAGATCGAGGTCAAGAAGATCGCTTGCAGTGTTTAGTGCTCTGTTTTGTGAGGTATGAGCAATCTGGTCGAGTCTGTAGTACGCAGTCAACCCGCTTTCATTTCCGACAAGAGAACGGCTCATATTGGCAACTGTTTGCTGATGAGTTCTTACGCTTTGCCAGATTCTCAACTCATCGACCATCCCGCTGAAATAGTCAGTAATTACACCGGTTGAACCAACTGTTACATTACCACCAGTGCTGAAAGAAGTCGCAGCGGTATCAATTGCTACAAGCTTTCCGTTTCGGTACAGACTTCTCTCACCTGTCGAGCTGTTGTATGTTGCAGAGTAATGATTCCATGCCACATCAGTCGCTCCGAGAGATGAAGCCAGAATGTCGGAATCAAATGCGATAAAAAATCCGTTCGGGTTATCAGGATCACCCGGTGAAAGAAAACCAATCTGAATCAGGTTTGGACTGGAGCCGTGCGAAAACACAACCTGACGGGAACCGGTGTTCCCGGCTTTTGCCCAAAACTCGACTGAAAAATCAGAATTGTTTGAGAAAGGCTGGAATGAGAGTGCATACTCATCAACTCCGTCAAGCGAAAGGGCATAACGGGGACCCGCAGTTGAACCGGAGACCGCCCAGGTTGGGTCGGTAGTCTCAACAGTACCGTCCATTCCGAGATATACATTGTTTACCGGTGAATTTCCGCCATCCGAAGGTAATTGTCCGGTACCCTCGTCAAGTGTTAAATAAAGCGGCAGGTTTGCGGTACCGGATGTTTCCGGCTTGTACATATCTCTTCTTATTTCAGTCGAAGTGCGTGTACTGCTCCAAACCTTAATTTCATCCAGTTTCCCGTTAAACGGAGCAGCACCGGATCCATCAACTCCAAAATAGATATTACCGATCGATGAGGAAGCACCTAATTGGGTTACGGGAATTGAAGCAGAATTGTAAAGTATACCGTCAACATAAATCTGAAATGCTGATGCTGTCTTAACCAGAGTTACATAATACCATTTTGACTGTGTCAAAACAGGAGTAACCCCGTTCATAAAGAAGTTACCACCTGCAGAGAAGCGGTCAATTCTGGCATTTAAAAAACCGGCATTCAACCAAAGTGTATACTGAGCTGTACCAACAAAATTGTGGTGCTTGTGAAACAATGTTTGATCGCCGGCAGCACCGGGATTGTTGGGATATACCCACATGGAAACGGTGAATTGGCTTCCACCGCCGAAGTTTAGTCCGCTTCCCGATCCTGCGTCTACCTTGACAAAATCATTGACCCCGTCAAATGAGAGCGCATTCCCCCCGTTTTGGGCATAGACGCCGAAAGGAATCAGGATTATGGATAAAACACGCAAAAAGTATTTTGAATACCTCATCTGCTTGTTCCTTTATTAATTGAGGTGATTAGAAACTTTTTTTTCGATAAAACTTATAGTTTTGTCGATGAATTCTATTTATTTTTCGATTAAATAATTTTTATACTCCACGATTATAATGTAATGAAAGTATTATTAATTACCAAAAGAAAAATGAACAGAAGCGTGCGAGTATTTATTTAAGAGTGCCGTGTGTTTTAGATCACATAAAAAAAACCGCTCCATCTCTGAAGCGGTTTAAACGACCAATACCGAAGTATTATTTAAGTTTTGGAAATTACATCACCAAAGCCATGATTGCTTTTTGAACATGGAGTCTGTTCTCTGCCTCATCAAACACGATTGAATTGGCTGAATCTACCACCTCATTTGTAACTTCTTCCTCACGGTGAGCCGGGAGGCAATGCATAAAGAGATAATCATCTTTTGCGTTCGCAACGAGGTTGTTATTAACCTGGAATCCGGTGAATCTCTGATTTCTCTCCTGAGCCTCTTTTTCCTGTCCCATGCTTGCCCAAACATCTGTATAAATGATATCGGCATCTTTGCATGCTTCAACCGGATCGTTGGTGATTACAACTTTGGAACCCATGTAATTGGCGTTCTTCTTTGCATTTTCAACTATCCATCCGAGAGGTTCATAACCCTTGGGTGAGGCAATGGTTATATCCATTCCGACCTTCGAACAACCGTTCAGAAGTGAATGCGCCATGTTGTTTCCGTCTCCAATGTATGCAAGCTTCAAGCCCTGGAATTTTCTTCTCTTTTCAAGTATTGTAAAAAGATCAGTCATTACCTGACAGGGGTGAAGGAGGTCGGTCAGACCGTTAATAACGGGGATTGATCCGTATTTAGCGAGTCCCTCAACATCTTCGTGCTTGAAGGTTCTGATCATGATTCCGTCGAGGTATCTTGAAAGAACTTTCGCAGTATCGCTGATGGTTTCACCTCTGTTCAATTGCAAATCGTTTGGTCCGAAATACATTCCGATGCCACCGAGTTGCCAGATACCGACTTCGAACGAAATTCTTGTTCTGGTTGACGGTTTTGCGAAAATCATTCCGAGTGTTTTGCCTTTAAGGAGGTGATGCTCTTCACCGGTATAAAGTTTTTCTTTAAGAGTTTTGCTCAGATCAAAAATCTGCCACATCTCTTCGAGTGTAAGATCATTAATGGAAAGAAAGCTCTTTCCTTTCATATTTACTGCCATAATTTTAGTCCATTAGTTAGCGATTATTCTTGTTCCCGGATTAGCTTTTCCCAGCTCGCCGGCTTCTGTTATTACTGCTCTTTTTCCGCCATTCTTAACGAAGTTCACAGCAGCCTGGATTTTAGGACCCATGCTTCCCGCTGCAAATTCTCCATTTTTAATGTGCTTTTCGGCTTCATCGACTGTGATTTCTCTTAAAGCAACTTCATTCTCCTTCTGAAAATTCAGATATGCCTGAGGGACATCTGTGAGAATTACAAGCTCATCAGCCCCGATCTGGTTTGCCAGAACCGATGAAGCGAGATCTTTGTCGATGACAGCCTCCACACCTTTCATGGTGCCATATCCGTTTTGGATAACCGGAATTCCACCACCACCCACACAGATGACAATATGACCATCATCGGTAAGTTTTTTTACGATGTGTGCTGAACGGACATGGGTGGGCACAGGCGAAGCGACAACCCGTCTCCATCCCCTTTTGCGGGGATCTTCACGGAATTGCCAACCGTTTGCTTTCGAAAGGAGGTCTGCCTCTTCTTTCAGGAAGAATTGGCCCACCGGTTTCGTTGGATTTTGAAAAGCAGGATCATTGGCGTCCACTTCAACATGGGTTACCATGGAAATGACTTCTTTTTGTATGTTGTGCTGAAGGAGAAGTCTCTCCATCTGCACCGCAATGATGTGGGCAATTTGCCCTTGCGACTCGGCAACACATACATCAAGAGGCATTTTAGGGAGCAAAAATTTCTCGTAACCTGCTTCATTTTTAAGTATCAGATTACCCACTTGAGGACCATTTCCATGCGTTATAACTACTGTATATCCGCGAAGGATGAGGTCAACGAGACTCTTGCACGTATTGAAAGCATTTTGTTCCTGCTCCCTTATAGTGCCTGATTGATTTCCTCTAAGGAGTGCATTGCCGCCGAGTGCTACGACGGCAAGCTTGCTCATAGAAGTCCTTTTTCTTTCAGAATCTTCTCTAAAGTTATTCCGCCAATCTCCTGCAGGTCATATCCCACTCTGGTAGATGGTTTGTTAATCTTCAGAATTCTTCCAAGATCGATTGGAGTACCAATAACCACACTGTCACAGTCGGTGGCATTTATGGTATCTTCCAAATCTTTCACCTGGTCATCTCCATAACCCATTGCAGGGAGAAGAACACCAATTTTTGGATATTTTTCATAGGTTGAAGTAATTGATTTTACTGTCCATGGTCTCGGATCAACAAGCTCTGCAGCACCATAATTCATGGCAGCCACGGTTCCGGCTCCGAATTCCATCTCACCGTGTGTAAGAGTTGGACCATCTTCAACCACAAGAACTCTCTTACCTTTGATCACTTCCGGGTTGTCAACTGTGATAGGTGAAGCACCATCAATTATCTGAGCTTTTGGATTCACCGATCTTATATAGTTACGAACTGAAAGTACATTCTTAGGTTCAGCCGATTCAATTTTGTTTATAACAACAACATCAGCCAGACGAATGTTAACATTGCCCGGGTAATAGGTTGATTCATGACCCGGTCTGAGGGGATCTGCTACAGTAATTGTGAGATCTGGTTTATAGAACGAAAAATCGTTGTTTCCGCCATCCCAGATTATAACATCAGCTTCTTTTTCTGCCTGTGCAAGGATATCGCCGTAATCGACACCTGCATATATTACACCACCGTTTGCCACATGTGGTTCATACTCTTCGATCTCTTCGATTGTGCACTTGTGAGTTTTGAGGTCTTCAAGTGTACCAAATCTCTGTACCCGCTGTTTTTCAAGGTCACCGTAAGGCATTGGATGTCTTACTGCAACAACTTTTTTGCCGGCTGCTCTGAGAAGCTCGACAACTTTTCTTGAAGTCTGGGATTTTCCACTCCCCGTTCTTACAGCAACAATCGCGATCACCGGTTTCGATGATTTAAGCATGGTCTGTTTTGTTCCGATAAGTGTGAAGGAGGCGCCGGCAGCATTAACTTCGGCAGATTTGTTCATTACATAGTTGTAGGGGACATCAGAATATGAGAAGTAAACTTCATCTATATTCATCTCTTTTATCAGTTTGGTGAGGTCTTTCTCGTCATAGATCATAATACCGTCCGGATAAAGTTTTCCTGCTAGTGATGCAGGGTACTTTCTTCCGTCGATATTAGGGATCTGAGTAGCCGTAAAGGCTTTTACATTATACTCCTCTTTATCCCTGAACCAGGTATTAAAGTTGTGAAAGTCTCTTCCTGCGGCTCCCATGATAAGGATGTTTTTCCGCTCCATAGATTCTCCATTTTGTTATTCAACTGTTACGCTTTTAGCTAAGTTTCGTGGTTGATCCACATTTAAGCCTTTTTTCATCGCAATATGGTATGCGAGCAGTTGAAGCGGAATGACCGTAAGAATGGGCATCAGTATCGATCTTGTCGTGGGTATCTTTATGGAGTAATCAGCCAGATCATCGATCTGTTCATCATCGTTGGTGGCTATTGCTATTACAACTCCTTTACGGGCCTTTATCTCTTCGATATTACTTACAATTTTATCGTAAGTAGCATCTTTAGGCGCTATGAATACCACAGGCATGTTTTCATCGACCAGTGCTATTGGTCCGTGCTTCATTTCTGCCGCGGGGTAACCTTCTGCGTGAATGTATGAAATTTCTTTCAACTTCAGAGCGCCCTCCAATGCCACGGGGAAGTTGTACCCTCTCCCTAAATAAAGGAAGTTAGTGGCATTTTTGAATTTTTCTGCAATTTGTTCTATTAAATCGTTTTGTTTTAAAATCTCTTTGGCATACTCGGGAATTTTCTTGAATTCTTCCACGAGGCTCTTCCCCTCTTCCAGAGTGAGGTTTTTACGCCTTGCGAGCAATATTGTAATTAGAGCAAGGACGACGAGCTGCGAGGTAAATGCCTTTGTGGATGCCACACCAATCTCCGGACCGGCGTGTACATAAACTCCCGACTTGCTCTCCCTTGCGATGGAACTCCCTACAACATTACAAATTCCAAGACAGAGTGCACCTCTCCTTTTTGCTTCTTTCAAAGCTGCGAGAGTATCGGCAGTTTCACCCGATTGCGAGATAAAGAAAACCGCATCACCGGGTCCAACAATAGGATTCCTGTATCTGAACTCGCTTGCATACTCCACTTCAGTTGTCACTCTGAGATATGTTTCAAACATATACTTCCCTACCAGTGCAGAGTGCCACGAAGTACCGCACGCAATGATGATTATCCTTTTTACATATAGAAGATGGTCGAGAACATTTTCCAAACCTCCAAGCTTCACATCACCATTTTCCAGAACAAGCCTTCCCCGAATCGAATTTTTAAGGGATTCGGGCTGTTCCATAATCTCTTTTAGCATAAAGGTCGGATAACCACCTTTATCTATCTCATCCAGAGTCATCTCGATTTGATGAACTTCCTTGTCAACCTCGATATCCTCAATGGTTTTTGTGAGATAGTGATCCTTAAACACTTCAACTATCTCCCCGTCTTCAAGATAAACCACTTTTTTTGTGTGTTGAAGTATCGCCGATACATCAGAAGCTACAAAATTTTCACCGTCACCAATTCCCAAAAGGAGTGGAGAACCTTTTTTGGCTGCAACGATGCGGTCAGGTTCCTTGGTGTAGATTACTGCAATGCCGTAAGTTCCCTCAACTTCGTTGAGACCACGACGGACTGCCTCAAAGAGGGTATATCCGGACTTTATGTAGGTATCAAAGAGATGTGCCAAAACTTCAGTATCTGTTGCACTTTTAAATTTGCAACCATGCTGCTTAAGGCCGGCTTTGAGGGTGGAATAGTTTTCAATTATACCGTTGTGTATCAAAATCAAATCACCGTCATCGTTCGAGTGAGGGTGCGCATTCACTTCATTCGGTTCACCATGAGTCGCCCAACGGGTATGCCCAATACCTATCGTTGAATCGATTCCGCTTTCAATAACTGCTTTTTCAAGTTGAGCCACTTTCCCCTTAATCTTGGTTACTTCTATGTTCCCTTTTCTTATAACACCAAGACCGGCAGAATCGTAACCCCGGTATTCCAAACGCTTCAATCCCTCAATAATTACGGGTACGCAACTGTTGTTTCCAATATAACCGACTATTCCACACATGGCACGATTCCTGTGATTGAAAAATAATAAAATACATTATTCAAGATAAAAAACTTTAACAATATGGAAAACTCTTAAACGCACTAAAAAAAATATTTTGGTCTATTTTTTACAAACAGCGAATATAATGTAACGATTTTTCGAGGGTACCATCTTTTCGAGAAAACCGTCAAGCTTTCCCAACATCCTTCTTTGCCCCTCTGATCTGCCAAAAGCACCTGTAAAGCCGGCGGTTTTGAAAGAAAATGAGGAAAACATGCCACACAATTCCTCCGCCTCCTCAATCGTAATGTACCGCCAGTAGGATGCCCATTTGATGAATTTTTTGCGAAGAAAAGTGTGAATTGGAGATGCTACAAGGTTTTCTGCAAACAGGAGTACTCCACCCGGTTTCAACACACGGTAAATTTCGGATATTCCCTTCTGTTGATTTTCTTTCGAACGAAGAGCTCCAAGTACCGACTTGAACATTACCACATCAAACGATGAGTCAGGGTATCGAAGTGAAGTCAGATCGGCATTTTCATAGGTTATCCAATTGGTAACCTGATACCTCTGATGCATGGCTTTTGCTTCACCGGAAACTCCTTCAAGGTCGGTAGAAGTAACAATTGCTCCCTTATATGCAAGCCAAAGGGAGAGACCACCATGCCTCTCCCCTATCGCAAGAGCTTTTTTACCTGTAAGATCACCTGCCAGTCTACCAAAAAAAGGGAGGCACTTCGACCAGTTAACAACATCCCACTCGATTACATCTTTAACAAACTGTTCGCCGGAAGTCATATAAAGGTCTATTTAACCTTCGCTATTTTTTCGATGGTCGTTTTTGTACGGTCTTTGTACTTTGTGATAAGTTTATAAAGATATACACCATTCGCTATTTCGTCCCCGTCTTCATCCCTGCCATCCCAATAGACTTTATTCAAACCAATCTGCATTGCTGTCGATGGAACAACCAGTTCCTTGATAAGTCTTCCGGCAATAGTGAATATTTTGATTTTCACCTCATCGGGCGGAATATTTCCACGCAATTCATAAGTGAACCAGGTCTCGGTTGTGAATGGATTCGGATAATTATATATCTGCTGAATATCATCTTTGTCATAGATGAAAAACTGATACTTCTGGGCTACATTACTGTACGGTATGTCAGACGCATCTTTTGTGAAAACCTCAAGTGTTTGCTTACCCTGTTTCAACCATGGCTTCCAGGTCACATCCAGTCTGGAATTGGGCCAAGGGGTGTAAGAGGTGTTGACAGTGTCTTTTTTGAAACCTACAGGTTTTCCGTTCAGCACTATACTCAACCGTGTTGTATCGAGTGGTAAAGGGCTGTTATCCGTGAGCACAATCTCAATAAGCGGGTTACTCGAAATAATATCACCATTTATGAGATCCCGCTTATCAAATGTGATCGTAAAATCAGGTTTTATGGTGTCACGCGTAACATAGAAACTGTCAGCTCCAATGTTATTGAAGGTGTACATTTCGGTTCCCTCCATTGTGACAACAGCGCGAACCTTGTTGTTGAAAACTATCTTTGAAGTATTGATCGTGTGCGATACAGTATGAAATGTATCCGCTGCAATTTTGAACTTTTCTGTGTAGAAAGGTTCGTCGGCATCTCCAAGATACAATTTCGCTGTGGTGGAATCAGAGGGCACTTTCCCGATATTCCTCACTTTAAGCGAGACAGTAATGTCAAAACCCTGAATCAGGCTGTCGGGATCGAATGTAAAATCGTTGTTTGAGATGGTTATCTCCGGTACCTCGGTTTCGCAATCCACATGTATCGATCTGATAAACATCGGGTTGGTCGTGGAGTACGATGTGTCTTCCATAGAAACTACGGTTCGCATATAGGGATATGCCTGCGGACTGTACCCTGAGATATCAAAACCATTTGGTATACCGACACGAAGTGTATCCCACTGTCTTGTAACACTGTTAAGTCCGTGGAGGTCAACCTGATAGAGTGAGGTCGCATTGCTTGTCACGATTTCATAATTAACCTTGTTCCATTTCGTAGCCGGTCCGATCTCTTTGGAGACAAGTTTTCCCTCAGAGTCGAGATAATACCCGGCAAAAACAGCGATGCGCTTTTGTATTGTATCATTTCGACGGTAAACGGTGGCATATATTTCGTCACTGTCTTCGTCATAAACCCACGAATAGAACCGCTTCAAGTCCCTTAGAACTTTGGTGTCCCAGCTTAACCATTCTCCGAGGTAGCTGCCATCCGAAAGTCTGGCTGCCATGAAAAATCCGGAAGCGTAGTCTTCGTACATATACAGAATATCACCAACTATGAAAAAACCGGCTACCGATGCATAAGGCTCGATAAGTGGAAGTTCGATGTCCCGTTCAACACTCCAGTTTGCTGGATTAAACACTCTGACTATGGAAGCTCTTCTTCCGTTGATCCTTTTGTTTGCGAAATTGTAGATTTTACCGTCGTATGCGGCAATCATATACTTACCAACAACTCTCTCATCTCCAAAATCAAAATCGAGCAACCCTTGAGTCAGCTGTATACTGTCAAGCTTTCCGACAGTCGGTTCCACTTTGTATAAAACATTTGAGTTTTCACCCGGATAGTAGATATGCCCGTTAAGGTATGCCATCTGGAGCCGGATCTGTTGCTTAAACCCGGGAACAGTACCGTAAAATTCACCCTGATTCGTTCCGTTTTTACCGGTACCGACTATATAAATTTGTGACTTGCCGTCAGGATTTCTTTTTTGAACATCAAACCAGTAATCAGCGATATAAAGATATTTGCCGTCGGTGGTCAAACAAGTCATGCCTACAGTATCAAGCTCCTCTATATGAGTTAGAGCGAACTCCCGTTTCAATCTTGGATTTGACGGTCTCGGAACTTTTCGTTCAGTGTTAAGCAAAAGCCCGTCGTAAATCTTTGAATAAGTAAGGTTTTGTATCTCTGAATTCAGGAGCAAATTGCCTTTAAAGTAATAACCCCTCTTTTCACCATCAACGGAAGAGTAAGTTCTGGGTGTCGACCATCTGCCGTAATCCTGTCCGTCAACAATCCGTGCCCGCCAGAAATATCTTCCCGGAGGAAGTACTGATAATGAGTACTTGAGAAGACCTTCATTTGCTTTCAAATTTTCCAGCACAAAAAGTGGTGATGCAAAATTTGATGCGGTATCTATTTCAACACCGTAAACAAATCCTCTGTTTATGTAGTACCCGATGTCAGCAAGCTCAATATCCGTCAGTTTTTGTGAGGTAAACCCGTCGGGAGGGTACAGAAGACTCGGTTCGGAAATATCATAAACTGCGATTTGTCTTTGCCCTTTGTTGTCAGTCAGATCGTCTTCATCCACGAGTCCACCGGGATTTATCTCTGCGAAAATGGTTATCAAACCGCTTACCGGGGTTGCCCATTTGAAAGTGAGTGAATCGTTATTTCCAAATACAGGAACCCGCTTTGTACTGATAATCCCGGAAGTATCACCGGCTGAAAAACTTAAAGTTACATTTACCGAATCACCCGTTTTTATTCCATAATTGGACATTTTCACCATCATCGAGAGTGTGTCGCCCTTTAGCGGAGTAGTGGATGAGAAACTCAGATCATTGTTTGCAATTGCAAAATCGGGTTTTGTTGGTACAGCAAGACGGAGTCCTGATTCGCCAAGGTATGTAAGAAGTGCAATCTGGTTAATATAGTAACCAACCGGCGGAGTTCTTACTTTTGCCGCAAGAGTGGAAAGACCGGTAACATAATTCTTAAGATTAAACATCTCATCGAAGAGAAGGCCGTTGAAATATGTACCAATCTGCCAGTGAGTAAGACCCGAACTTCCGAAAAATCCGATGGCGCCTTTATTTGGAATTTTCAGGAACTGCTCTCCAAACACATCCTGATTGTCGTAATGGGCTGTGTAGCATGTAACGCTTATTACAAAAGGAAGTCGGTCGTCATTGTGCAACTGATAAATGTGGTTATTCGTGAAAATGAGATCCCACTGGTAGCCGCCTCCATGTCCGTAATAATTAGCAACCACAACCCCCTTGTCGAAAGCTGCCAGAATTTCGGGAGTTGATCCGGCATATTTTTGTTCTTCCGGATTGCTTGGGTATCTGCAGTACGCGACCGCATTAAAACCCTTTGGCTCGAGGAAATTGTCTTTTAACTTCAGCGACTCTCTGTTGAATCCAAACTGAAGCTCATCCTGCTCGTCGATACCGGAAGACATCAGAAGAACCGACTCCCTCCATTTCTTTGTATTGTCACCCGGGTAGTTTTCCACTTTCCCCATGACAATATTTCCTTCCTCAATTGTCTCAATTGAAAGACGGGAGATTGCCATGTCGGGAGTAATGTCTTCTCCGGTTAAAGCGACTAAAGAATTGTCGCTCGCAGCAATTCCGTACTGAATCGAGTGGAAAGGAAGTGAGGGGATATAGTTTTCCCTGCTGTCGGGAAGAATTTTTCTGTAGTCAAAACTCATGTCACCAACGAGTGTTACATACAGCGGTGCCGGTCTGCGGAATGATTCAAAAGCATATTTCAGGAATGATTTTATCGCGAACGGATCCATCAATCCGCCGGAAAACTCGTCGTAAATTTCCATCACATCAACGCTGTAAACCCTCAATGGAGTCTCACCGGGGGAAATCGGGGTCGTCCTGCGAAACTGTGCAAGTCTCTCGGCTATCTGTTTGAATTTCGGGTGATAGACAATGATGTAATCAGCTTCGTTATTTGGATTTTTGATATTCGAAGGTACATCCACTTTTATAGAGTCGACTCTTAATCCATAATCGGCATCGACGGCGAAATAGTCAATAATCTTGTCTGACTGGACCGAATCCTGGAAAAGAACATCCCCCTGTGGATTTCTAAGGATCCAGGGTTTGATTATTCTTTCGGCTCTGTCAGGAATGTAAACAAACATTGTATCGCCTGTCCAGTTGAATATCCAGAATGATCTGTTACCCGAAACACCAATCGGATTCTGGAAGCGGAAATACTCTCCGGCAGCACGATGGAGACGCCAGTACTCAAGTTCATACCAGTTTACTCTGAGCTCATCATTCCGGTCGTCAAGGCAGATATTGCCGTCAGTTACTACTTTAAACTGATTACCCTCGCTGGCAATAACAATTGAATCGGTTGTAATATTGAATGTGGAGTCGAAGAGAATTTTATCCTGTCCGTTCCATTTCAGATTGGCAATTTTTCGGTCGTTGATAAACAGATTGACACTGTGAACGAAATTACACGGGTAAACTGTTGTTGTAATTCCATGTATTTCAGCGCGAACACGTAGAAAAGGTCTTTGAGGGTCAAGGTCCGGCAACCGCTCAAAACGGTGGGCAAATCCATTTTCGGGCACTCCTCTAAAGGCATTGATTCTTTGCCAGAACCAGTAATCTCTGTTTCCGTTTGGAGCCCAGCCTAATCTTTCATAAATTTTGTCTTCTTCAAAATGAAGTCTGTCCACTGAGTAATTTAGACCTGCAGATGGAGCAGAGATGGTTCCGTCTCTGTCCTTGTATCTCAGCCCGCTTGTATCAGCCTGGTAGGAGAACCAAAAAACATTCGACTTATTGTACAAATTCAGGGTAGCATTCGGGGATGCAGGCATCGAGTCACCGGCAAAAATGATGTAACTCCTGCGGGTAAAAATGGAATCATTTTCGCCATAGATTGCCAGAGGTACCTCCCCTTTAGGTCCAAATATTTGCAGTTTTTTGTTCTGAATTTGGAGGTTTGCAGGCATTCCGGCCTCAATAAGTTCCTCGTAAGTCAGTTTGTAAATATTTCTTTTGTTCAGATACAATTTTAGATATTGCTTGGACGGGTCGTACCATTTGGTCTGCGAAGCGGGGTTGTCGGGAAGATTTGATTTTTTCTCACCGATCCACTTTTTGGCATCTTCAAAGTTAATAATTGTGTTTTTCAGAAACTGAGCGGTCGCCTGGTCACTGACCGGTGTAACCATGAATGCATCACTGTATTCGATGTTATAATCGATTCTTACAGTAATCGAATTGTATCTTACGAGTTCCCTCGACACAGGATTGTATTGATACGGTGAAACAATTACAGGTTGAATTTCAGAGAAACGGAATGAATATCTTCCTTCGAGACGGGCAAGCACACTCGGGAAATAACGGTCGATATTGTACAGGTCTTTGTCGAAAAAGAGCAATTCCGGTTTAAAGGCGATTGAATCGACGAGAGAAAAAGGAAGGATGAAACGGTTTTCAGTCTCCCCTCTTTCAGAGGCAATCACGGATATATTTGGTTTTGAATTGTAGCTTATTCCAACCGAAACTGAATACTCAGGTATTGCAGGCTCCCCTTCCTTCATGAAATACATTCCATCTCCCGGGAAATACGAGAATTTCCGTCCGCCAATCAATGTATCCCTGACCTTCGTAAAATTACGGAGATCAAACTTTACCACCATGTATTCAGGGGTTTTTTCGAGAATTACATACTTTTGAGGGAAGATTTCGGCAATTAAGGCGAGGAGAAAGAGGATAATTAAGCCGCGAAGTCTGAGCATAAAATAAACCGTTGTTTCTTGAAATTAAAGTTCAATTTACAATGAAAACAAATTGTAAAACAAGAGAAAAAATTAATATCTTAAATGGTTAAAAATAGAACAGATTTAGGGTTGCGTAGAAATAGCTTTCAGGGAAAGGCTCCAAAAAATTGCTTTTACGGTAAATATAACCCGCTTTTATGACGGTGTTTGCTCCCGGCACAAGATTCATCGAAAGTTCAACAAGCGTTGTGTTCTGAAACTCCCCGGAAAGGAACCACGCGTCTTCATTCGAGAGGGAATTGGTGCTTATAAAAAAAGAACCGCCATGATTTTCCAAAAGGTTTCCGGCCGGATCGTAGATGTTTTCGCCATGCCTTATATGTTTGTAATCCAAAGAGAAACGAAGATATGACTCCACTTGCCAGTCGAGCCTCAGATTTATCATGTCCGAGTTCGGCTTCACATCCAGTCCGAGAGGGAAACTGTTGTTAAGGTATGCCAGGTCCTCTCCTGCCGCGGGGTGTGCGAATGTGTAAGGTCTGACGAAATAATATGTGGCACTGACCGTAAGCTGGTCTTCGAATGAAGGGATATACATCACACCGGCGAGGAAAGAAAACCGGTTGTTATACTTTTGAAATTGACCAGGAACCATATATTGGAAGTTGATGTCATCAAAGATAAGTGAACCTGTGAGTTCCACTCCTCTTGCTGGTCTGTATCTTGCATCAATACCGATAAGTGAATTATCAAGGTCTTCGAGTGACCTCTGCGCCGACTCCCAGAAAAGGAAAGGATTGAGGTAACCGAGCTCAAAGGAACGGTTGGAATAGATAATCGATTGCCAAACGGCAATTCTGACTTTACCCGACAAATCGGCCGAGATACGGTTCTGGGCTGCATATTTTTCTGTTCGGGCTTTGGTATCACCCATAATCACATTTCCGGGAATGATATACTGCGGCATCACAAGCCAGCCGTGCAGGTAACTGTATGTAAACAAATCAGTTTTAATGGCAAAACTTAACTTGTCGAACATCTGTGAGGTGGCTGAAATTTTATCTTTGTTAAAGAAGTTTTCTCCCCACACTTCCCTGTTTCGTGAGATCGAAGCGGAAAAAATATCCTTCTCGAAAAAGATACCACCCTCGGTGCCGTCAAAATGCTCGAGTCCTGTTCTTCTAAAAGTAAATTTCTGGGCCACCAGATTGTCGATCTGGTTTAGCTGTCTCGAACCGTAAGTATTTCCATTCCATGCGATTATGTAAGCCGAGAGCCAGTCCTTGTAAGTGAATCGTGCTGTACCGCCATACCTCAGATATCCTGCAGAATTGCCGTTGTAACCCTGAAGATTGGTACCATGTACTTTCAGTCCCAGTACGGGATCAATCGAGACATTGTAATTTTTACCCCGATGTTCATAAAGATGTTGGGCATAATCAGAGGTAAAATAATTGCTGAAGGTAAGTTTCTCGCCGGATTCATCGGAAAGGAAATTTTGCTTGTAGTAATCGAGTTCGGTTACAAAAGTTGTGCTCAATTCGGCCCGTTTGTTGTCGAGCTCTTTAAGGTGTTTTTTGATTTCTGAGTGACTTTTAGGAAGTATGGCATCGTCGTAATAGTTGAGATAACCCGAGATGGAAGCTCTTCTCAGGAAAAAGTAAACCGGATGTTCGGAATTTACGGGTTCAGGCTGGGAAAATAGTGTGGAAGAAATGAGAAAGGCAATTATCAGGACCTTTTTCAATTCTTATATGTTTCCTTCGTTTGTTATTACAACTTTGGGAGTTCTGAGAATAATCCGTAAATCTGACCAGAATGTCGCCTGACGGTAGTAGTCAATCTCCATCACAACTCTTTCCTCGGGTGACAAAGACTGCCTGCCGTTTATCTGGGAAATGCCTGTGATACCGGGTTTGAAATTGAAAACCTCTCTCTGCTCGGGAGTAAACTGATCGGTGATCTTGGTAAGTTCGGGACGCGGTCCAACAATGCTCATATCCCCCAGCAGGACATTTATTGCCTGAGGAATTTCATCGATGGATGTGCGGCGAAGTATCTTCCCGACTTTGGTCAAGCGGGGATCATCCTTTTGGGTGAAGTCGGGTCCCAATTGCTCGGCACCGTCAATCATACCTCTAAGTTTGATCATTTTAAATGGCTTGCCACCAAGACCTGTTCGATCCTGAATGAAAAAGGCATTACCTTTCGATTCAAGTTTAATAGCAATTACAGCTATCAGCAGGACAGGTGACGACAGAATCAAGGCTAAACTGCTCAAGATTATATCTGTGAGCCTTTTTATTAAACTTCCGGTTCTTCCCATAAGGCTGTTTATTTCTTCACCGTGCCAATTACTTCTTAAGCTATTCTGCAAATCGGCTATTTGATCTCCGTTAATTATCTCAATTTTGTAACCTTCAAAATTAATATTTGTTTTGATTTTATCAAAATCATTTAACGGAATAAACGACCTTATTCTTTTTTTATTTGACCCAAATCATATAAAACTACAAATTTCCGGTAACCGGTTTAAAAATGATCTCTTCAGGTACGATATTTGTGTCGTCTTTAAGGAAGCCAACAATAAATTTTGCGAGTGATTCAGGTTGCATCATTCTTTCCCGGTACTTCTCCCTCACTTTTTCATGCCAGATTGGTGTCTCGGTGGCTCCGGGCAACACATCTATTACTTTAATATTGTGTTCACGGACTTCCTCCCGCACCACCCGGCTGTATTGCAGCAAACCTGCCTTAGATGCGGAGTAGATGCTGCTCGCCTTCAACACATCCCTTGATGCAACTGATGAAATGTTTAGAATTGTACCTGAACCTCTCTTGATCATTGAAGGAAGCACTGCCTGAATAGTGTAAACAGAACCCAAAAGATTGGTTTTAATAATAGCGTCAACTTCCTCTATCGAAGTGTTTACAGCTTCCTTAAAAGTTGTAACCCCGGCACAATTTATCAGAATTGATGGTGCTTCCCCGTTCATTATGGTTTCAAAAAATGATTCCACACTCCCGGAAGAAGACACATCACATACGGCTGTTTTAAGATTAGGGGAATTGACAGCCCCTGAAAGTGAATCCAGATTTTCCCTGTTTCTTGAAGTGGCGATCACTTGGAATCCACCGGCAACAGCCTGAGCCACAAGTGCTTTTCCGATTCCCGTGCTTGCACCCGATATCCAGATGTTCATCATATTATTCTGGAATCTCCCGTCCTGATTAGACTAAGGAATTCCACTCTGGTTTTAGGGTCATTCTTAAAAACTCCATGCATGGTGGAAGAAGTAGTCGAGGAATTTTGTTTTTCAACACCCCTCATCATCATACACATATGATAGGCCTCCGAAACGACCGCAACTCCTTTTGGTTTCAGATAGGTATTAATGGTGTCAGCAATTTCTTTTGTCATCCTTTCCTGCACCTGAAGCCTCCTTGCGAATACTTCCACAATCCGTGGCAGTTTACTCAATCCCACGATTTTTCCGTCAGGGATGTAGGCGATGTGAACCTTTCCGAAAAAAGGAAGCATGTGGTGCTCACACATACTGTAGAAGTCGATGTTTCTTACCAGAACCATTTCATCGTACTCTTCATTGAATATTGCGCCGTTCAATACCTTGTTTATATCTTTTGTATAACCCGAAGTAAGATATTCATAAGCTTTTGCCACTCTTTTAGGGGTTTTTAACAGCCCTTCCCTCTCGGGGTTTTCACCAATCTCAGTAAGTATATGCTCTACATATCCTTGTACTCTCTCAATATCCATCTCTAATCTCCAAAATATTCAACGAAATTATTCTCTGTTTCATGTAATTTTATCTTGTAAAGTTTACCGTTCGGAATTTTATCAACCAGTTGATCCCAGATCTTTACTGCTATATTCTCTGCAGTGGGAATTACCCCTTTCATAAAATCAACATCGAGGTTCAGATGTTTATGGTCAACTTTACGGATCACATTATCTATGATTATTCTTTTCAACTCCTTCAAGTCCAGTACATATCCTGTCCGCTCATCTATCTCGCCTTCGACCACCACTTCCAGAATATAATTGTGACCGTGTCCATGATAGTTGTTGCATTTATCGTAGATTTCCTCATTTTCCGAATCTGAGAAATCAGGATTGTAGAGCCGGTGGGCTGAAGAAAACACCTCACGCCGGGAGACAAAAACTTTTCGTCTCATGATCTATTCGCTCAGAGCTTTCTTCACTTCTTCGGTGTGACCGTCCACTTTTACTTTGTTGAACACCTTTTTTATCGTTCCCTCAGGATCGATGACGAAAGTTGTTCGTTCAATTCCCATGTATTTTTTCCCGTACATGCTCTTCTCTTTCCACACACCGTATGCCTCGAGCATCTGTTTGCTTTCATCGCTGAGGAGTGTAAAATTGAGGCTGTATTTGTCTGCGAATTTTCTGTGTGATTTCACAGAATCACCGCTGACACCAATGATCGTTGCATTTACACCCTCAAAAATTGAAAGCTCATCTCTGAAGCTGCACGCTTCTTTTGTGCATCCGCTTGTGTCATCCTTTGGATAAAAATAGAGAACAACATTCTTCCCTTTCAGATCGGTCAGTTTTACTGTTTCACCGTCCTGATTCGGAAGTTCAAAATAAGGAGCCTTATCTCCGGTATTCAACATAAATTCATCTCCATAAAAGTTATAATCAATATATGTTATAACAATCTTTTTTGTTCTTAGTTCAATATCCCTGCACTTTTTGTCCAGCGGTCGAATCCTTCCTCAAGCTCTTTAAATGAATTGATAGCAAAGAGGACGGGCTGCAGATGCCAGACTTCATATTCCTGATGAATAATCTTTTCCGGATCAAAATTGTGAACTACAACCTCACTCCCGAGTGCATGATCCACCTCTTTAAAAGAGGAAACTATTCCCGCTCCGTATATCCTTCTTCCGGCGGGGGTGTTGATTAACCCAAATTCAACTGTGAACCAGTGAAATCTTTCAAGAAATATCTGTTGTTCCCCCTTTGCCCGAAGCGCTGCCTCACCGAACTTTTGGTAAAAATTCGCAAAGTTTTGATTGGTGAGCAGAGGCATGTGTCCAAAAATATCATGGAAACAGTCGGGGGCGGGGGTATAATCAATTTCATGTTTCCCCCTTACATAGTCAGTCGAAGGAAAAACTCTTTGCCGCAGTAGTTCGAAAAAATTCTGCGCCTGTATCAAGCCGGGTACCCTTCCGATTTTCCATCCGGTGGTGTCGTCTAAAACGGAACTCAGATGCTTTAACGAGGGTATTTTTTTATCATCGAAACCCATAAGTTCGACTCCCTTGATATACTCATCGCACACTCTCCCGTCAAGTAATCCGGTCTGTCTCCTGTACAATTGTCCCCATGTGTCATTGTCATCATCACTGTATTCAGGTGTGACAATTTGATCTCCCACAGGCGGAAGACCTTCGAGAGTCATGGGTATGCACCGCGGGTCAATCGCATCATCTGCAGCTTTTTCGTATGCACCTTTATATTTTGATTCTTTTTCATCCAACATTTTTGATCTCCGTTGTATGTTGTTAAATCCTGTTAACTCATCTCCAGCATTTTTTCGAGAGGTCTTAGTGCCTTTACCCTTATCACTTCCGGCATTGTAATCTCAGGTGACTTTCTCAACATGCACAGATACAACTTTTCGATTGTATTAAGTTTCATGTATGGACAGTTGTTGCAACTGCATGATTCATCCTCACCCGGAGCCGGAATGAATTTTTTACCCTTGACCGCCTTCTCCATCTGATATATTATTCCGGGTTCTGTAGCTACAATATATTCGGTGGAAGCATCCGTTTGTACAAATTTCAGCAGTGCAGAGGTGGAGCCGATAAAGTATGCCTTCTCCAGCAGATGATCTTCACACTCGGGATGAGCGATCAATTTTGCATCAGGATTCAGAAGTATCAACTCCTCAATTCTCCTTTGACTAAATGTTTCGTGGACGATACAGGAGCCATCCCAAAGCACCATCTCCCTGCCTGTCTTTTTCATTATGTATTTACCGAGATTTTTGTCGGGAGCAAAAATTACCGGCTGGTCAAGTGGAATCTGTCTCACAATCTTTTCTGCATTGCTCGAAGTGACTATGATGTCGCTAAGTGCCTTAATTTCTGCCGAGCAGTTTATATAGCTTAAGACAAGATGATCGGGATACCTGTTTTTGAACTCTGCAAACGGTTCTGCAGGACATGAGTCAGCAAGCGAACACCCCGCTTCGAGATCAGGAAGTAGTACGAGTTTATCCGGGTTAAGTATTTTTGCAGTCTCTGCCATGAAGTGTACACCACAAAAAATAATGACATCAGCCATCGACTCCTTTGCTTTCCTGGCAAGTTCAAGGCTGTCACCGATAAAATCTGCGAGTTCCTGAATATCTCCCGTCTGGTAATAATGCGCCAGTATTACGGCATTCATCTCTTCTTTCAGACGGATTATCTCCTTCTCATAGTCGATTGCCGTTTTGTTCTCAAGTAATTCTTTTAACATTCTATTCTTTTCTTATTCTCATTTTTGAAAAAATTTTCTCGGACACGGAAATTTATCGATAAATCAGTAAATAAAAACACACCAAATAAAACATTTTATTTTGGCACGATAATTGTAACAATATGGCACTCGATGAGATGTTCCTTATACCCTCCTTATAGTAACACACACTAACTGCCGGAAATGCGCCCTCTTTTCCGGCAGTTCCACTTTAAACCGGCTTCTCCCTGATTTACAATTTCGTATTTTACATTTTGGATTTTAAGAATTATCGATTGCACATGAAAAAAATATTAATATTTGTCCTCCTCATCACTATTTCGCTTTTTTCACAGGACAGTCTCGTATTTGTTATAAGAGTGGATGATATTCAATCCCGAAACACGACTTACATGCCTGCCGGCATAACACCATTTCAGACTGCTGTGGAAATGAGGGGTGGAAAAGTAACCTGGGCAGTGATGCCCCACCGATTGATCGAAAGCATGAACACAAACGGTGCACTTACCAAAGAACTGAAAAACACAGTTATCCGGGGTCATGAAATCTCTCAGCATGGATACAACCACACCTGCCCAAGGTGCAATGCTACGGGACATGAGTTTTATTGCGTCAACCAGTTTTACAACCACCCGTACTCTGTTCAGCAGCAGATGCTTCAACAGGGGATGACACTTCTTTTCGATTCATTGGGATACATTCCAAAATCTTTTGTGCCGCCCGGTCATTATGCAGATACAACCACATTTGACCTCCTGGTTGAAAACAATTTTGAATTTCTCTCTTCAACAGGTGTAACAAAGGATTATATATTCCCCGGGCTCTACAACCTTCGCATGCATCAGGAATATACCTGGCAACTAACCGAAGGCAGCTACAGATCCAAAATGACTCAGGCTCTTTTCGATATCAGAACCAACGGAATGTCTGACAAATATTTTGTAATTCTTCATCACGACCCTTTCATCAGACAAGGGTATTTGAATGGAATTGTTGTAAACTGGATGGGAGAATTGATGGACTCCCTGAACAGAGAGTATGGTGGAAAGATTAAATACAAAACTTTAAGCGAAGCAGCGGCATCTTTCAGGGATGTAGGAACTTCAATTGCCGAAACAACAACTTCCACACCGGAGGGATTTCAACTTCTGCAGAATTTCCCGAATCCTTTCAATCCTTCAACAAAAATCTCGTACCGGTTACCGGCATCAGGATTTGTCTCCTTAAAGATTTTTGACATGACGGGCAGAGAGGTAAGGAATCTGGTAGATGGGTATCAGGAGTCAGGCGAACATACGATTAATTTTGAACCGGGAACCGAATCCAGCGGGATTTTTATCTATAGCCTCGAATTTGAAGGAAAACGGCTCTCAGGGAAAATGCTCTATTTGAAATAGTGTCACCCGGGCGGCGTTTAAACTGTTGATTTCATGAAATTTATGGAATCGATGACATCGGATTTTTTTGCACTTACATCAATGTGAAGGTCGCCCGGTTCACCAATAAGCACAAATTTTACTTCACCGTTAACCCGTTTTTTATCACCCTGCATGGCGGTGTAAATCAGTTCAGAATCGTAACCTGCAATAGTCTTCTTGACGGGATATCTGCAAAGGAATGATACAACTTTATCAAAAGTGGAATTCGACATTATCCCCATCCTGTTCGCCAAAAATGCCGCACCCCTCATGCCTGCAATCACTCCGATACCATGCTTAATACCGAAGGAGGAAACTGATTCGATGGCATGCCCGAATGTATGGCCCAGATTCAAAGCGTGCCTCATCTTCAAATCAAGTTTGTCCTGTGTAACAACATGATTTTTTATATTAGCCGAACGGCTGATCAAATAAATAAGATCTTCTTCGGGGATATTGTTGGTACCATCCAGTTTTTCAAAACAGTATTCAAAAAAATCCTTTTCAAGCAGAGCATATTTCAACACCTCCCCCATACCGCTCAAAAGGTCTTCTTCAGGAAGTGTCTCAAGGAATTTCGCGGAGGTTATCACAGTCTCCGGTTCATAAAAACTTCCGATAAAATTTTTGTATTTGCTGTAGTTTACGCCCGTTTTACCACCTATGGAACTGTCGACCATGGCAAGAAGTGTGGTAGGCACATGCACCAGTTTTGTCCCTCTCATGAATGTGGAGGCAGCGAATGAACCTGTGTCACCCGTTATCCCTCCCCCTATCACAACGATGCAACTTCCTCTGTCTGCCTGATTCTCCAAAAGGAAATCGTATATCCGGAAAAGCGAATCAAATGACTTGTTCTCTTCGTGCGCCTCAAGAAGAAAGTGATTGTTAGTGAGAAGCAAATCACCAAAAAGCCCGGAATAAAGTCTCTTTACATTCTGATCAATTATATAAAAACAACTGTGCTTCTCAGAAAGAGTCACCAGTTTCTCTTTTACACCATTCAGAGTTGTGACGAGTGAGTAATTGAAAGAACCATTTGCACTCTCTATGGTAATGTTCCTCAAGATTTTCTTCCTTTATCGGGTTTTCCGGTTTTTATTCGTTTTACAATTTTATCGATGCTTTTACCAAAGTTGTCGGCTTCGGTTTCAATAGTAATGTGTGCAGATTCATATCCTGCTTTTCTAATCTCAAACAGGGCAGTCAGCTTTTTCATTCCTTCATCCTCGTTCATTTCGGAATCATTCTCGGAGCGAAACAGAGGGCGATTGGTCTTTTTTCGAATTCTTTGATAAATGACTGAAAGATCGGCTTTCAGGTAGACCAGCAAACCTGAAGTTTTGCAGATTTCGATATTTTCCTTGTCAATCAGTGTACCCCCGCCAAGAGAAATTACCGCACCGGAAACGAGTGTCAATGAAGCAAGTTTTTCCTTTTCCAGTTGCCTGAATCGAGTCTCACCCTCTTCAAGAACAATTTTTGCGACACTCTTTTTGATATCTTTCTCAATCTCCCGGTCGATGTCATAAAAGTCCCACCCGAGACAGTTGGCAATAACTTTTCCAAGCGTTGTTTTCCCCGTTCCCATAAAACCGGTTAGATAAATTCTTTCTTGCAAATCAGTTGCCTACAGACCGAATCTTAACCCGAGAAGGAAAGAAGTCCCCTCAAGAGAAAGTTTTTGATAGAATGCTTTTTTACCGAGATTTACAGGTTTTCCATTGTATGTTCCGTTTAGAGAAGTGTACTCCCCGTTAAATTCGACCTCCGGATCACGAAATTTCATGGTGAAAAAAAGGCTGGTTTTTGATTGAATAAAATATTCCATTCCGCTTAAAATATGTATACCATAAGATGCTCTCGATCCTCCCTCTCCCGGTTTGATCCCGGCTACTTCTCTGAGAGAATTGAAAAAATATAAACCTCCACCTCCGCCAATGTAAAAACGCCATTTCTCGTTGCTAAACGGGAGTCTGTATTCGAGTGATAATTCCACAGGAACAAATGTATAACCGTCTTGCACCGGAATAAAAAGTGTACCCGACTCACTGTCCACAGTCTGTCCGTAATACTCGGTTCGCTTTGAAGAATACTCGACGGAGGCAACAGCAGCGAGATTATTGGTTAACCCGAGACTCACCGATAAATGAGGGGAGAGGAAACTCCCGAATGATATCTCTCTTTCCCGAAGATCGTAATCAGAGATATTAGCGAATGGTAATATCCTTGAAGCTGTACTGTAGTTCAAACCGGCAGAAATACGGATTTCATTCTGTCCATTTATAATAAAAGGCAGGGTGATAATCAAAAACGATGTAATTAAAAAAATTTTCATTTCAACATTCAATTTATGATTATCGCATCGATATAAAAAACCCCACCTTGACCGCTTGTGGCAGATCACGAGGCGGGGTTAAAATTGTCACATCAGTTTTGAGCGAAGTATTTTACTCTTGCCTCTTTTTTCATGTGCTCCATCCACTGCTGGAAAGCAGCCTGACGGCGTTCACCGAGTATCTGATCTCTAATGGTGTTTCTCTGAGCCAGATATTTCTGCTCATCAAATGATTGTCTCATCTTAACTACCATTAAATAATATCCTCTGATTCCTTTTACAGGACCTGTAACTGTATTCAAAGGAGCTTTGGAAGCTGCATGACTAAAAGGATAGTCCATACCGAGTGACGGTATGTTTCCGGCTACGATAAATGAATCAGCAGTACCGAATCTGATGTTTTTGTCTAATCCGGGTGCTTTTGCAAGATCATTACCAATCTTTCCTTTTACATTATTCAAAGCTGCAAGAGCCAAAGCAAATTTCTTTTCTTTGATCACCGACGCTTTTACTTCTTCCTTCACTGTATCAAATTTCTTTATACCCGCTTCATTGACTTCACTTATCTGTGCAACAACCAGTTGATCACCAACTGTGGTTACGGGTGCAAAATCCTTCAGTCCCTCCTTGAAAGCAACTGCTACCAGATTTCTGCTGTAACCGAGTCCGGGAACTGCAGCCACTTCCTCAGTGAAAGGTGTGGTTTCCTGTGCAACAAGGTTTTTGCTCTTAGCTGCCGAGTCAAGTCCGATTTTCTTTGCGAGTGTAAGGAAGTCCTCAGCATCTCTTCTGAGAATTGTTACTGTCTGAGGTGAATAGTTAAGTTTTTTAACTATCTTCTCGACAACCATTTTCTTTGCAGAGCGTTCTGAAACTTTAATAATGTGATATCCGAAGTCAGTCTTTACAGGAGCCTGAACTTCACCAATTGGTCCGTTAAAACAAGCATCCTCAAAAGGTTTTACCATCGCACCTTTACCGAACCAGCCAAGATCACCACCGTTGGCGGCAGAACCGGGGTCTTTCGAAACTTCTTTTGCAGTCGCTTCAAAATTTTTCCCTTTTTTCAGCTCTTCGTAAAGTTTTGTAGCAGCGGCAAGATCTGCTTTGTCGTCACCCGACTTGTTCAGCAGAATGTGTGATGCTCTCGCAAACATATCCTTGCCTTCCACAACATCAGTGATTTTGTATATACCAACTTCACCATCACCGGCGAGTGGTCCGACAATCTGACCGGCTTTCAAATCACCTTTATAATTCTTCAGCGCTGTAGGCAATGTATTTACAGCAAAAGTGTCCTTTGAATAAGGGGCTTCACTCTGTGCTTCGACAAAACTCTGAAATGTGCTGACGGTATCAGTTTTTAATCTCTTGAGCACATTATTTAAAATAGTGAGAACTGCTGCCGAATCTTTTGCAGAAGGAACGATCTTAAATGTAACAAACTTCATCTTTCTGTTGGAATCCTGTCTGTAAAGAAAGCTGTTTTTGTTGTAAAATTCTTTAAGTTCGTCATCTGTGGTTTTAATAGTCGAATCAGGATATACATTAAGATCAAGAAGAGCATAATCAGCACTCATCTTAAGCTCCTGACTTGAAAATTTCCTTCTCATTTCCGGTTCGGTTACAAGAACGCCGGCGCTAACTATAGCCTGAAGCTTCTGGAAGAGGATTTGCTGCTTTATTTCAGCTTCAACCGCAATCAGGTTCTCTTTGTTACGCGGGTCTTTCAATGCAGCTTCATACTCAGCTCTTTTGAATACACCGTTTGAGTCCATAAATGACCGCTTCAGATATTCAGGGGGGTTTTCACCCAGTACAACATTGCGTATCTCGTCATCCGAGACTTTTATGCCGTATTTTTTGTATGCTGCTTCAAGTATCTTTAATTGAACGAACTGATCCCAAGCCTGCTCTCTGTACATCTGTTCATTCGACATGTCAGTAGCCTGACCGCTCTGCTTGAGACGGTTAAGATAGTTCTGATAAAAAGTTTCAAATTCCTGAATGTTAATTTTATCGCCATTTATTTCACCTATGGAGCCACGGTCAGCGTTCATCAGATTGCTGAAGTTCATATCACTGACTACCATGAATAAAATAAATATGCCACCAACTCCAAGAATGAACCACGGAGCTAAACTCCTGATCCTATCCATATAACCCATATTAAAGAATGCCTCCGGGATTTTTTTTAAACGAATTACAAATTTAGTCAGATTCCCCTTCAAAATCAATTTATTTATTAAGATTATTTTATTACTCTCTTAAATGCTGCCGATTTCAGAAAATATTCCCTATTTTTGTCAAAAAGAATTTCCGAGCAACTAAAGAAACACTGATGAACAGACTCCCGGACATATTAAAAGCCGCCGAAAGACGGTTTGTGAAGCATGGAACGGCAAAAACCACCCTTGACGAAATTGCCCGTGACTTGAGAATCGCGAAATCGACCGTTTACCACTATTTCGATTCAAAGGAGGCACTATTCCTCGCTGTCGTAAAAAAGCAAATAAATGACTATCTCACCGAGTTAAGGGAAATTTTTAACAACGAGGAGAAAAAATTTCCGGAGCGTTTCAGAAGTTATTTCTACCTGAAAGCGAATCTGAAAACAAAATATAAACTGATTTACGGCATGATGCTTGCGGAACTCGCTGAAAATACCCTTCGGGGTGAAAGAGAATTACTGGAGTCTCTTTTGAGGGATGAGGAACAGTTGATAAAACTCGTTTTCACGGCATACTTTAACGATGCCCTGAATACTCCAAAAGATGATGCCCCTCTACTCTTTGTAATGCAGACAAACATGCTCCCTTTTCTAAATGATTTCTACCTTTCAGAATCAAAGACGGAAAGTGAATCCCTTATGCAGAAGATGCTCGATCAGTTTGAGCTGCTGCTGAACAGTCTGAACAACTATTAGCCCTCTTCTGTAAATCCGGGACCGGTTGAACTGTCGCCTTCGAAAAATTCGCTGTAATTGTGGCGAACAGTTCTTGCCTCCACAATAAAATATACATCCTCGGCTATATTGGTTGCGTGATCACCTATTCTCTCAAGCTGTCTGCACATAACCATGTAGGCAACTGCCTCATCGATAGAATCCCGCTCCTCCTTCATAATATCGATGATCAGCCTGTGATTCTCCACATTTATTCTGTCAAGGGCCTTGTCTGCCACAATCACCTTTTTGGCAAGAGGGAGATCCAAGCGGATAAATGAATCGATTGAATTCTGAATCATTTCTCTTACTATCCTTGCCATATCGAGAAACTTTATCCTTTCGAAAAACGACGGTTTTTTACCTTTCAGCAGGAAATTCTCACAAATGTTCACTGCTATATCCCCTATTCTCTCAAGATTATTGTTGATCGTCAGGGCAGACATCAAAAAGCGAAGATCGGCTGCAAGCGGATGATTTAGAGCAAATATTTTCTGGCAGGCTTTACTGATTTTAAGATCGTAGGAATCAACTTTCAAGTCAAGACTGATTACTTCTTCAGCAAGTTCGTGATCTTCAGTGGTTACCGCCTTCAGCGCAGATTCAACCTGTTCATCCACGAGGCTGCACATCTTAATCATCCTGCGTCTAAGCTTAAAAAGCTGAACATCTATTCTTTCGGGCATCCCGCTAAACCTTTATCCTTCCTGTAAGATATTCCTCACTGAGTTTTTTCTCCGGTTTTGTAAAAAACTTTATGGTCTGATTGGTTTCAACAAGGGTTCCCTCATTAATCAGCACCGTGTAATCACTGAGGGAAGCCACCTGCTGCAGGTTGTGAGACACCATTATAACAGTAACTTTTCTTCGAAGATCATAAATCAAGTCTTCTATTTTTTTTGTTGAAAAGGGATCGAGTGAACCTGTGGGTTCATCGAGCATCAGGATTTCAGGTTCTGAAATCATCGCCCGGGCAATCGTGATACGCTGTTGCTGTCCGAGAGAGAACCGGAATGCAGATTCATCCAACCTGTCCTTCACCTCATCCCACACGGATGCCTGCTTCAGTGCAATCTCAACTTTTTCACTTATCTCAGGTTTGTTTTTTATCCCTTGTAACCGGAGAGGGAACGCCACATTTTCGAAGACAGATTTGGCAAATAGAGCGGGCTTTTGAAAGACTATTGCTGCTTTTCGCCTCAGGTTGGCAATGTCAGTGGCATCATCCAACACATCAATGCCGTCGATCAGAACCCTGCCGGTGGAGGAATAATCGTTTTTCAGTTCGTTCAGCCTGTTTACTGTCTTCAGAAGTGTGGTCTTCCCGCACCCGGAGGGACCAATAAGACATGTGATTCTTTTATTTACTATCTCGAGGTTCAAATCTTTTATCGCATGAATCGAACCAAAGTTTACATTCAGCTTCTCGAATCTGATTTTTATCTCTTTCATTCGCCCTCGCCTCTGCTTGTGATTTTTCTGAATTTATGTCGTAAATAGATTGTGGTACCGTTGCAAACGATTGTAAGGAATATTAATACGAGTGTACCTGCATACTGATAAGGAAGTGTGGCTGACTGCGCAGTCGACTGCGTTGAAAGTATGAAAATATTGTAGGACAGGTAAAGAAATTGTTCAGTCGGGTCAATCAACGGGAAACAAAATCCGGGGACACAAAGATCGAAAACCGGCACCGAGGGGAGGAAAAATGCACATCCCAAAAAAAGCAGCGGAGCTGTCTCACCGATTGCCCTGCTTACCGAAAGGATTATCCCTGTAAACACTCCTGATATCGAGTGAGGAATAAGGACACGCCTCACCATCTGAAACTTTGTAGCCCCGGCACCGTACGCAGTCTCCCTGTAACTCTCGGGCACTGATTTGAATGACTGATATGTCGTAATGACAACCATCGGGACGAGCATAAACGCCAGAGTGAACGAAGCCCATAACATTGACGGTTTTCCGAACACAAGATCGAGCCCAAAAAATGAATCCATCCCGGTACCAATATTCAGGACAAAAAATCCCAGTCCGAATATCCCAAAGACCACAGAGGGCACACCTGAAAGATTATATAGCATAAAAAGAAAAAACTTGTCGAATGCCCTGTTAATCGAATATTCGGCAAGATATAAAGCAGTGGTCACCCCGACCGGAATTACAAACGCAAGCATGAGCACCACAGTTGCAAGGGTGCCGGTGATAACGGTTCCTATGCCACCGTTTGTCAGATCACTCGACTGGGCAGAGGTCAGGTATTCCCATGTGATCACAGGAACCCCCTCAATAACTATTTTGAGAAAGAAAAGAACATAAACAATTGCAGGAATCAGGAAGAGGGTTCCGAAAAACAGTACAACAATTTTATCAATCGTATTTCCCTTCGTCATGCTACCTGACCTCCCCGCCCGACTGTTGAATGAACTTTTTGATAAGGTATTTTACCAGAAGATTGATAAGCACAGACATCAGAAACAGGATCATCCCAAGAAAAAAGAGTGTCTGAAAATGAGCCGTATCCGAGGAGACCTCCCCAAGTTCTGCAGCTATCGTAGCGGTCATCGTTCTGACACTTCCAAAAGGATTCATCGAAATGTTGGCTGCATTCCCCGATGTCATCAGAACTATCATCGTATCCCCCAAAGCCCTGCCAAATCCCAAAAGTATGCTTGCACTTATCCCGTTTACAGCTGCAGGGAAAACCACACTCCGGACCGTCTCCCACCGTCCTGCACCCAGACTGTAAGCCGCTGTTCGCACATGCCCCGGTACTCCCCGAAGTGCCTCTTCAGTGAGCGAAGCAATCTGTGGAATTATTATCAGTGAGAGTCCCACTGAAGAAAGAAAGGCATTTAGCCTGTTTTCAGGATCAAAAAGGGATGAAAAAAATGTGACACCCACCGTTAAGAGGATGAAACCTACCGCGACCGTCGGAAGTGATGCAAAAATATCAATAATCTGCTTCAGGAACCTGCTGATTGAAGGGGGTGCAAACTCTGAAATGTAAACTCCAATCCCCACTCCGAATATCGATGAAATTATCGTTGCCGGTATCGCAGTCATGATTGTCCCCAAAATAAGGGGAATTATTGAATACTTGGGGTCAGCCGAAACGGGATACCATTCGAAAACTTTTTCGCCGTTTTTTGTCGAAAAAAGAAGGTCTGAGGGACTTAGATAATTAAAGACAAGAAGGCTTTGATAAATTATAAAAATGAAGAAAAGACCGGTAACCAAAAAAACGAGAACCCCTGTCGATCTGACGAGGAGCGATACAAATGAGTTGCCGGAAAGAGCGCTCAGTCCTTTTTTGGCTGCAAAGACCGACTCATCCCTGTCAACAGCAAATTTTACAGGTATCCTTCTTTCCGGATCCACCACTACCTCAACGGGATGTAATTCATTTTAGCCACGATATCCTGACCCTCATCCGAAAGTACAAAATCAATAAACTCTTGTACCCCTTTTTTTGCCTCTGACTTTGAAACCAAAAGAAGGTGACGGGAAATGTAATACCTGCCTGATCTGATATCCTCATAATTTGGATGGTTTGAGTCAACGGGTGATTTTGACTTTTCTCCCTCAGCAGATTTTATTTTGATTATTTTGATTCCGGGTTTGTTGATGAAGTAGCCAATACCGCCGTAGACAATCCCTCTCCTGTCGTGAGCTACAGCGTCTGCGAGAGAGGCGGTTCCCTGAAGCACCTGAGTTGATCTGGCAAATTCCTCTCCTCCAAGGATGTTTTCCTTAAAAAAACGGTATGTCCCGCTGTTATTGTCCCTTCCGTAGAGATTTATGGAAAGGTCATCTCCGCCAACTTCATTGAAATTTTTAATCTTTCCTGTGAATATGGCTCTAAGTTGAGCCAGAGTCAGATCTTCGAGATTCAGACTGCTGTTCACCGCGATTGTTATGCCGTCGAAAGCAACATTGGTCAGAGAGAGCGAAATTTTTTTTATATCGGCTTTTTCTTTTTCAGCTTTCAGAATCTCCCGGCTCATGCAGGCAATATCGGCTGATCCGTTAATCAATGCTGTGATTCCGTTTCCTGACCCGCCACCAGTGACTGCAACCCGCACATCCTTGTGTTTTTTCATGTAAGCCTCAGCCCATTTTTGGCATAGATTAACCATGGTGTCACTACCCTTTATATTGATAGTGAAACCCCGGGTGCTGTCACCACATCCGCTGAAGACCAACCATGAAAAAAAAACAGCAGCGAACAATTGTCTGCCCGCTACTGTTTTAAAAAGACTGTTCAATTTGATGTCCTGTCTAAATCTCCCGCTTCCCGTTTCACCCGTGTCAGGTTTCAGGGGAAGAGAGGTCTAATCACTAATAAATTGCCTGACGAATCTTGGTCGAAATGTAATCCATAACCCAGACCACGAGGGCAATCATAATAACTATAAGCCCAACCTCATGCCACTGAGCAAGTCCCTGATACTGAATCAGCATGGTGCCTATTCCACCGCCACCAACCAGACCGATAATGGTAGCCATTCTCACATTTATATCCCATCTGTAGATGGTAAAGGAGAGGAAAGGAAGAATGATCTGAGGAATTACTGCAAACCAGATTACCTGAATCTTGTTTGCACCTGTTGCAGAAATAGCCTCAACCGGCCCTTCTTCAATTGATTCAATTGCCTCTGAATAAAGTTTCGCATTCGATGCAATACTGTGGATAAGAAGTGCCATCATTCCCGCAAAAGCACCAATTCCTATCCATACTGAAAAGATAATCGCCCAAATCAGTGGTTCAATTGAACGGACAAAGTTCGAGACGAGTCTGAGAAATGCATAGACTGCGAGGGTGAACTTGTTTTCATTCATCAAATTTCGAGCCGAGAGGAAACTCACAATCAGTGTAATTGGTATCGAAATCAGTGTGGCGATAAGTGCTATATAGATTGTTTCAATTATTGCAAAGAGTGCTTCGTCAAAAATTGCCATCTCAGGATTGAACAAAGCACTGAATATTCTTTGTGCTGCCTGAACACCTTCATCGCTGAACAGGTCGATTATCGAAATTTTTGTTACAATCCAACCGGCAATAAAGGTAATATTGAAAAGGAACCAGCCGAAAATCTCGACTGTATATTTGGTAACCTTGCCCGGTTTTGCAATTCCAACAAGTCTGCAGGAGAGAGAAGTACCTGTAAGGCTCCATACACTGCCAATAATAACACTCACGAGAGCTATGATGCCAATTTCGGTCCAACTGAACGGCAGATCTTTTATCTGGAGGATGAATCTGTTCCAAACTATCCTGTCTATCACCAGAATCGAGTAGAAGACAAAGAAAATATCGAGCAGTGCTGCCTTTATTTTGGCTTTTCTTAAAACATAATCGTTTCTTTTGGCAATTACATCATGTGGATTAACATGTGCCATTATCTTATCTCCACTTCTTCGGCTTCATCGCCATAAATTGTTTTGAACCATTTTTCATCGATATCGTGTGGCAGGCCTTCGTATATGATCTCGCCTGCTTTCAGAGCAATTACTCTCGAAGCGTATTTTCTTACCAGACTCAGGAAGTGGAGGTTGCAAATTACCGTTGTTCCGAGTTCCTTGTTAATCTTTTCGAAATAGTGCATTACCGAGTTTGAGGTTGCGGGGTCAAGTGACGCCACCGGTTCGTCTGCGAGAAGAAGTTTTGGATTTTGCATCAGACTGCGGGCAATTGCCACTCTCTGCTGCTGACCGCCGCTGAGTGCATCCGCTCTGATATATGCTTTCTCCTCGATACCCACGATGCGAAGTGCATTCATTGCATCTTCAATCAATTCAGGAGGGAAACTTTCGGTGATCGTTTGGAAAGTACTAAGTCTGCCGAGACTGCCCGTTAAAACATTTGTAATTACGCTTCTTCTTTTAATCAGGTTGAATTGCTGAAAAACCATTCCAATCTGCTGTTTCAACCCTCTCAGCTCCTTGCCCGAAACATGTGTGATATCCTTTCCCATGAAAGTAATCTCACCGGATGTCGGTTCGTGAAGTCTGTTAATACATCTCAGAAGAGTTGACTTACCCGATCCGCTAAGACCGATAATCACGAGGAATTCCCCCTCCTTCACATCAAAACTGACACCTTTTAGTGCATGAGTTCCTGAAGGATAAATTTTATGAACTTTATCAACTTTTAATATTGTCACAGTGCCCCCTCAATCTTAAAGTTGATGGCGTCAAGAATTTTTCTAAGCCCGTCATAGTCCTTGTCAGTTGTTGGTATCAGTTTTTTAACATTATAAATCCGGTGCAAAGACTCCTGACCCGCTTTAGTCGAAACGAATTTCAGGAAAGCTTCCACAATCCTTAGTTTCATTTCTTCAGGCATGCTTTTGTTGAATATTACGGGGTCGTTTGGAATCGGTTCGGTGAGTGCAATAATTTTAATTTTTTCAAATACATCGGGATACTGCGTTACCACCCGTTCTCTGGCATCCCTCAACTGACCTGTCTCATCTTTCGGAGAATAGTATGTTGCTCCTGCGTCCACCTGTTTCTGGTAAACCATCGAGACAACAATATCATGTTTCTTTGCAAAAATCGAATCTGAGGGGACAATACCATGTTTTTTTAGAAGTGCGGCCGGAAGGATGTAACCGGAGGTTGAGGAGGGATCGACATAAGCAATTTTCTTGCTCATCAGGTCAGTGATGGTGTCCAATCCCGAGTCAGACCTCACTATTATCTGTCCCCGGTAGACAGCCTCTCCATTGTCTCGAACAATACGAAGAAGAGCTGTGGCGCCATATTTTTTGTTGGCCATGAGATAGGAAAAAGTGTTTATTACCGCAATATCGGCTTTGTTGCTCCCAAAACTCTCGACTACCGTTACATAATCTGCAGGCACAGCCGAAGTGAAGTAGTACCCTGTTTCCTTTTGGAGAAACTCAAGCAATTCCTTTGCAGTGGTGGTTATCTGTTTCGCATCAACAGAAGGTGTAAAAAAAAGCTTGATCGGGTTCTTCTTGGAACCGAGCTCAGTGCTGTACTTGCCCCATTCCCTCTGCGTGGTTACCACGATGAAAAGAAGGAGAGGTGTAAGAAATAAAAGGATTCGTAAGATTTTCATATTTCATCAAAAAAAAAAAGAATACAATCACGAAATATGCCTTAGATTCCTCTCCTGACAAAGTAATCCTGAAAATTTCCAATGTTAAGAAATTGTTAAGAAATTGTTAACTGCGAAATCAGCCAATAATCACAGTTTTTTCAGACCATCAAAGATCTTAATTATACCAAATCTCAAAACTTCAATATTACTGCATTACTGCATTATTGGATTATTGGATTACTGCATTACTGCATTATTGCATTACCTGTAGTCCCCCACCATTATGAAGGGAGCCCAGAAATACGGGAATGCATATTTGGGGTTCTTAATCAGTTTTAGTTTGGCTTTTTGAAGCGCTTCACTCTTTGACATGGTTTTCAGGTTGGTGTAAAACTCTGTCATAAGGATGGAGGTTGCTTCGTCTTCCACTTGCCAAAGGGAAGCCACAACAGTCTGCACACCGATTTTGAGGAAGGCATTTGCCGGTGACACAAGCCAGCCCTTGGCAAATTCCTCGCTTATTGCGGTTTTACAGGCGGAAAGAGTGACGAGTTTATAATTTCTCAGGTTCGTCAATCCCCACACTTCGTTAATGGTCAATTGCCCGTCAGAGAGAGGATCCTGCCCCGCACCTTTTTTTGCCATGGTGAGGAAAGATTTGGTTATCTCACCGTAGTTCATGTTTCCGTGAGTTGCAAGATGCAAGGTGTTGAACTGCCCTTTGGTGAGCGAGCGGATTTTCTCCTCGGTGGCATCATCTTTTGAATATATCTCTGCATCGGTAAAAAGCTTTTTCAATCCGTTGACTTCATTTTCCGAGGAAGGAAGTGATTTGTCGGCATTCGCAAATGCGATCAGTTTGAACGGAACCGCTTCTTTTGCCATGTTTTGGGAGAATACCTTAAACGAGGTTACATAAAACAAAAGGTGATCTTCGAGTAAAAACTTAACTTTTTCACCCGGTTGCGAGGAGATCAAAGTTTCAAACGGGAGATAGTAGAGCTTGCCGAAAGGTACAACACAAAGCTTTTTCTTCCCCTTAAAAATCGATTTTACGGGCTGAACAAGCATCTGATAAAGTTCCATCGCAAGTTTTCGCTGCGGAGCAAGGTACATCTCATCTTCCATTGTCATGCTCTTGTTTTTCGGAGTATAGGTGTCAGGATCTACCTCACCAATCTCTTTTGCAGGATAGGAATCCTTGAGCATTGAGTAAAATTCAACAAGTTTCTGCTCAAGTTCATCTTTTTTGATGTTCATCACGACGGCACCTACGGTATCGGATGTGGCACCAAAAATGTAGAGGTTATTGTCACCCATAAGGTAGGCAAGAACCGCCACATCTTCAGGTATGAACTCCTGCCACTCAAGGAAACTGACCGGGTTAATGTTGTCTTTGAAATAGTCGTCGAGACCCGGATTTTTTTGCACCGTCTGCATTATAAACTCGACATAACTGTTCTCGGCGACTTCGAGACTTGCTTCGAGACTCGCTATTTTCTCCTTGTTCCGTAGTTCAGCGGGTTTCGATTTTTCCTTTTGAAGCTCTTCTTCCAGTCCCGATTTTTTGTTTTTCAGTTCCTTTTCTTTTTCGATTGCTTCGTTCTGATTTTTGTCATCAAATTTTGGGGTTACATTTCCAAACTGCTCTTTCAGACCTTCATTATAGCTCATATCGAGATAATAGAGAGCACTGTCCAACTGGCCTTTCTGTATGAATGAATTGATCAGAGCCTCATAAATTTTTACCTTCAAATCACCCGAAGAAAATAGCTTCGCAGCCTTGTCGCCTCCGACCAGCTTACCCCGGATGTCAGAAAGTACATTCACCGCTTTTCTAAGGTATGAAATGGAGGAATCCTGATTTTTTTCCTGCTGGAAATTCAGCGCTTTATAATAGTAGGAGTGATAGACCAGTTTGTTTGTCCCCAGCTCCTGCGAGAGTTTGATCGAATTATCCAGAAATTTATTTGAAGACTTGAAATCATTTTTGATGTAGTTGAGTCTGCCGAGCACGAGAGAACTGTACATCAGGTCGTTTCTGTCCTTTAGTTCGGTGCTGAGATCATAGGCAAGTTTCGCGTATTTTTCGGCAAGATCAGTCTTTTTAGTGTCGATATAGAGTGATGCAAGGAGTCCGTAAGGAGTGGTCAGATAGGTTTTTGCACCCGTTTTCTTGGCATGTTCAATTGACTTTATGAGAAATTTCTCTGCCTCATCATATTTCTTTTGTTCATACAACACTTCACCTATATTTGAAAGCACCGTCGCCCGGAAATCACCGAAATATTTCAATGAATCGAGAATCGAAAGTGACTTTTGGAAATAAGGAAGTGCCGCAGCGTAGTCGCCCTGCCAGAAATAGACGGTTCCCATGTTGTTCAGGGGTGTGGCCCGGTAATAGTCGTTTTCGAGCGATTTGTATATGCTGTCAGATTTTGAATAGTTATCGATAGAAAGCTGATATTCACCAAGAGAGTTGTAAATATTTCCGTATGAGATAAAAATACTGGCAAGTGCCCAGGGATTGTCAATCTTGTCGTAGTAGCTGTAGGCGGTATCAAAAATTGCCTGAGCCTTTTTGTATTCTCCTAAAACACGGTTCAAATCACCTTTATAGAGATAGACATCACCAAGAAGGTTGTTGTTGTTCATCTCCTTCGCCACCGCTTCTGCCTTGAGGAAATAACTAAGTGCCTTGTCGAAATCACCTCCGGCAATGGACGCGGAACCGAGATTGATCAGTACATTTCCAATCTCCGCTTTTTCCTGCATCGATTCATATATCGCAAGAGCGGAATCGAGATATTTACTCGAAATAGCAGATCCACCCGTCTCGGAGTAAAGCAGCCCTATCTGCTTGAAGCAATACGCAATCGGGGAATTGTTGCTGATCTCCTTCGCCATTTTCAGGGCGCTGTTGAAGATGACCAAAGCGGTATCAAAATTATTCCGGTAACCATACTGCAACTGCCCAAGGTTTATCATACAGTAGATGGCATCGAGTTTGTCATTCACCAAAAGGTTGAGTTCAAGACTCTTTTTAAGAGCTGTGGTTGCATTCGCCACATCGTTGAATGTCATGTAAGCAAGTCCCTGTTCAAACCAGTTTTCCGCAATGGCATACTTGTCTTTCGATTTTTCCTTTATTGCGAGACTCTTGTTGAAGAAGTCGAAAGTCTTCTCGAAATCTTTGAGGTATTTGTACATCGCTCCGATGTTATCATACACTTCAGCCATCCCTTTTTCATCATTTTGTGATTTGTAAAGTTCGACAGCCTTGTCAAAATATTCCATCGCCTTGCCGGGATCACCCTGTTTACTGTAGAGGGAACCGATTTTAGAATAGGAGAAAGCCTGATCAGCGAGATTTCCTGTCTTTACTCTGTGTTCGATTGCTTTATTGTGGGCTTTTATTGCATCATCAAACTTGCCGAGATTCCAAAGAGCCTGACCGATATTCGACTGACAAAGACCTGCATTATCCAGATCTTCAAGTTCGAGATAAAGCTTGTAACTGTTCGTATAGTTCTCGATGGCAATCTGATATTCCCCAAGTTCGAAATAGGTATATCCCATGTCGAAAAGATTCTGAGCCTGTTTCTTCTTGTTGCCCGTAATAAGGCTAAGTTCGTGGACTCTTTTGTAGATATCGAGGGATTTCTGATAGTTACCCATCTTCGAGTAAACATCCGCAATATTTCTTAATACCGTCAGTTTGTCATCTGAAACCGATGTCCCCTTGCTTGAATCGTAGGAAGCGAGGGCAAGTTCGTAAAACTCAACCGACTCCTTGTACTTGTCCATTCCCGCGAGCGAGTATGCCTTGCCCCAGTATGTTCCACCGAGTCTCTCCCACAGCCAGTCAGAAGGTTCGGTTGCAACCATTTTTTTTCTGATCGCAAGACAACTGTCATAATATGCTATCGATTTTTCATACTGCTCAAGATCGGAATATAATATCCCCAGATTATGCTGATTCGTAGCGATATATGATGTATCTTTTACCAGGCGTGCATACTCAAGACTTCTCTTGTAGGCGTATTCCGTTCCTGCCATGTCACCTTTTGCCTTGAGGTAAAGACCTCTTGCCAGGTAAACTCTTTTGATTTTGTCGTTGTTTTTCAGCCAGTCTGCGAACAAAGTAGCAGCCAGGGAATATTTTTCAGCTTCATCCATCAGTCCTTTGGGATAAAGGTCCTCGGTGGTATCTGCAAACTTCCCGGGGATGTCGTAATCGGCTATTGACGCACTGTCCACATCAAATATTTTTCGCAGATCCTTTTCACCATTGGCTTTCAGGATCAGATTCGCGAGTTTCGTCTGGCCGGCAATGGCATCCGAGGAAATCCAGGAAAAGTAGGACTCGATAAATTTAAAGGAGAGCCCGAGATATTTTGCGGGGAAATCTTTTACGAAGAAAAGAAAGTGTTTAACGGTTTCCAGGTCGGATTTTTTGATCGCCTTATCCACCGTCAGACCTTTGAACTCACCCGTTTCAGCCGGTTTTTGGTACGCCGGGTCTTCTTTTACTAGATCCTCTATAATACTATAAATGGGAGGATAATCAGCGAGAAATATTTCAAGGATTTTGGCATCAAGCGTTGGATCAGCAAGATAGTTCAGGACACCGTAACTGTATAAAATATTTTGGGAATTGTCCCTGAATATGATTTCCGATTTTGCAACATCAAGAAGTGGTGAAGTGTAGCCGGTTTTTCTGGCAACCGGAATGTAAGCATGATCTACAATAAAAAGTTTTTTATTCTTGTTTACACCGTCAAATAACTTAATCCCGATTTTGGTTTTGTAATCACCAACATCAAGTACCTTTCCCTTCCCCAGATTGAAAACATCGTGGTCGACAAGTTCAGGATACACACACGCCCACACATTTACATCGGATCCGTGTACTATGTTATCATAACTGCCTCCGAAAACTGTGGCAATAAGGGAGTCGGCAGTTATGTAATTAATGTCAGAGATGAAAAATACCCTGTTCTCAGTTTCTGTGGATGAAACCTTCCAAAGGTCTTTGTATTTCGGATCTTTAACATGCCTTGCAAGCATATCCAGATTGACCATCATAGCCATCGCATTCACCAGAGTGGAGTCGATATTTGATTCCTTCGCCAGCCTGACACTCTCGAGATAACTGCTCTTTGCTTTTAATAAATCACCTGTGTAGGTGTACATGTCACCGATAGTCTTATAAGATGCTGCAATCTGTGCTTTGTTTTTTTCTGACTTTAATTCCTGTTCCATCGTCTTTATTTTCGCGGCAGCTCCGGTGAGGAGCGATTTGGAATCAGGAAGTTTTAATTCATATTTTTCAAGAAGTGTGGCATCTTTTTCCTTGCCAAAATAGTTGATTGCGTCAATTATCAGGTCCTCTGTTTTGAAACCGGCAATGTATTCTTCATAATAGTAGATGAGATTGTCGTAATATGTATCGACATATTTATTGAGTTTCAACTCCTTCGATTTCTGAAGTGAAAGCTGGAAGTAGTCGAGAGCAAGCTCATGTCTCTTCATATTGTTATATGCCACGCCAATATTGTTTATGGCGATTACATAATTTTCGTAATCCTTTTCCTGATAAAATCCCTGCAGTGTTGAATGCCACAAATTTATGGCAACATTGTATTTTGTCGAATCGAAAGCTGTAAGTGCACGGTTAAATATTTTGAGAAGCGAATCGGAACTTTCCTCCGGAGATTTTGCAGTCAGCAACCCTTTTGCAGAATGCTCTTCCTCAGTAACGGATACTTTGCCTGTCTCCTTGCCACTAACGGGCGAAGAGCTCAGTTTGTAACCTGAAACCACTATTATGGTTGCAGTAAAGAATAAAAGTGTAACTTGTAAAACTCGCTTTTTCATCTCATTTCCTAGTTATTTGCCGGGTGATCCAATTAAAATAAATGGTGCCCAGTAAAATGGGTGACTCCAGTCTTTGTTCGTTTTATTGTTTAAAACGGCTATTTGAGCATCTCTCATTGAGAAGAGCAGTGGCTTTTTTTCGTCTTTGTATTTCTCGTAAAAATGTTCCATCATAAATCCGGTTGATTTGTCGTCCACAGTCCAAAGTGTACCCATTACATTGGCAGCTCCGGCATAGAGCAGCGCCCGGGTGAGTCCTGTAAGATCATCCGTCGTCAGATACTTTTGACCTCCGAAAGCTCCAACTCTTCCGGAAAGACATGCACTTAATACTACGAGATTTGCATTAAGTTTCAATTTAAATATCTCTGAAGCTCTCAGGTATCCGTCGTCACTTGAGTTTTTGGTAAGCATAAGATGACTCTTGAGAGCATCCTCCTCATAAATCCCATGGGTGGCGAAGTGGAGTATATCATATTTCCCCGCCTCTTTTTTAATCACCGATTCGGTGGCTGCCTCATTTATCAGAAGAAGAGTTTTATTTTTGTCAAAATGACGCGATATCTCATTTGCCTCTTTCTCAGCGAAAGGAAGTGGTGAGAATTTCGTGTTCGGATAGATGGGATTACCCACAATCAAAATCTTCCCTTCATCCTTCTTCCCTGCTTTCAGAAGAAACGGAAGTGAAGATGCTGAAGGAAGTGTGAGGATCTCCTTCTCCTCGATCCAGTATGTCGGTCTTGCCACATGATGTTTCTTTGTAAGATCAAGGTTTTTGAATGATGATATCAGCGCCGCAAATGGCATCTCGTGTAGAAAACCATGAGGAATGATTATTACCCTGTTAAAATTAACAAGATCCTTGTCCTGCTGATCACCGATTATTGTCTTGTAAAGCTGGAAGAGAGCGAGCTGAAGTACCCTGTCAGCATCTGAGGCATACCACATTTCGGCAAGTTTAAGACTGTCGAGTGAGTCATCGTTTCTGTTCAGAATCTTTTGAAGTTCGGTGAACTCCCCCCTCCTGTTCGGGAACAGATTTATGTCTGTGATAATTTTGGTTACGAGTGAATCGATTTCCCTTGGACTCTGTCTGGATCTGGAAACCGTGATCGAATTCCCGGTTACGAGAAAAGTGTAGAAAGCATTCCTTCCGATAAAGAACTCGACAACTGCACTTTTTTCATCGATTAGCTTTTGGAAGTCTTTCAGCTTCACTGTTTCCTCACTCACAAGCAGATTCAGATCCGGCTGCAACTCCTCCTTCTTCGAATAGATTTTTGAGTATTCATCAAGAAGGGTCGTAAATTTCCCGATTTTATCTTCCTCAAAATAAAGCCACAGCGAATCCCTGAAAACTGTCTCAATCTCGCTTTTCCTCGAAAGTACCTCCTTTAATTCAGAGGGGAGATTCTCCTCCACTCCTGATGCCTTGGTGGACAACATATCTATGAAGGATCTTGATTTGACTTTCTCGGCAAGATTGAACATTGCTTCAAAATCTTTGTTCTCATAAAGTTCGTTTATCAGGAGCACATAATAGTAGGTGAGATTGTCAAGAAATACTGCCCTCCCCCGTTCATCATCCAGTTTGGAGCGGTACTCCTCTATAACTGCGAGATTCTCTTTTAATAAATTAATCCCATTATTGCGAAATATTTCACCGTTCTCTTTTCTGTCTGACATCTCAAGATAGAGGTAACCGAGTCTTAGGGATGCTATCGCTTTCCAGTAGTTATTGCCGCTTTTTTTATATCCCTCGATACTCATCTCGATATTTTTAGCGGCACTGTCGAGCTGCCCGACACTCTGAAATGAGATACCAAGATTGAACAGAATGTTTGTCTTCAGGTTTTCATCCGGAGTGGAAACCGAAAGATTCCTTGCCCTTATCAGGGTGGTTAAAGCGTCATTCAGCACCTGATTGTAATCGCTGTTGTCAGGATCGGCGGATGCATCAAGCCTGTAGAGTATGCCGAGATTCAGGAGCACCGAGAGTCTGCCGTCATTATTCCCCTTTTTTTCATAAAAGTCGAGCACTTCCATAAAAAGATTCTCAGCCTCGGTGATCTTACCGGCATAAGCCGACCGTCTGTCAGTCTCCATCAGGGTAATCGCCAGATTGTTTTTTATATTGTACAGCTCTGTTTCGATTGCATTCGACAAAGGCGGGTTAAAATCTTTATTCAAAAGGTTTACAGCCAGTCTGTAAAAACTTGCAGCAGCCTCCAGTTCCCTGTAATTATAATAGAGTGTCCCGAGTAATTTTACCGACCGGATCTGGTTATAATTGTCTTTCTCCTTCTCCGAAACCTTAAAAGCTTCGAAAATCACCTTCTCGGCATCCTTGTACATCGATTTTTCGAGGAGTGCATAACCCTTGTCTACGAGTTTACCAGCTTCGCCCGTCTGTGCTTCAAGCAGTGGAACAAAAATCAGAATAAAAAAGAAAATTTTTTTCATGTTGGAAAAGTTTCAGATTTTTTACTAAATTGAGTAATACAAGATTTGATTTTACCTTAATTTGTGATCCAAAGCAATTTAACGGTTTTGAAGTGTCTAAATCACAGATTAAGGAGAGATTAAAGACTATTTTAACAAAAGAGATTCTAATTATTTCCTTTTACTCGTAGATGGAGTAATTTAGAATTCAATTTAATAAAGTTTATTTAGAATTCAAACTCTATTACATTTCTACGAGCAAAAAGTTTCCCTTAAGTTTATTTATCAACGGAGGACCCATGAGAAATCGAGTGGCTATATTCATCTTTTCTGTAATCATGACTCTGTCAGCGGCAGCGCAGGCACCAAGAGTCGATATACAGATACTTAATCCGCTGCCAACAGTAGATCTTACACAATTCATTAATGCAAAAGATCTGTGTGGCGCACCGGAAGTGTTTCAGGTTAGGCTTGATCCTAAAGGTCAGCAGGGCTTCATAAAAGCTTTTTTCTCCTGGAAAAAAATTGATCAGACAAATTACGACGAAGTCTATAGAATGACCAGTAATAATTTTACCATCAGAGACTTCTACAGCAACGAATTGTGTAATTCCGAGATTAATGTCAAGGAAGAAAATTCCAACAAGACCCTCATCGACGAGGCTCTGAAAAAAGGCGTGCCGGTTGGCAGTTACAAAATAACAATCGAGTTGTACGGTGCCAATGGTACATTTCTTGCTTCAGATACTGAAATAAGGGATTTCACAAACCCTGCAGCAACTTTGGCTCTTATCTCTCCTGTGCAGTTAATGTCTTACAGTGAAAACAGCGTACCTGCATCATGGAACCCGGTTATAGGTGCACAGTCTTACAGAATTAAAGCTGTCAGACTCACATCTATTCCACCTTCACTCGAATCAGCAATCGAAGACGGTACTCCCTGTATCAATAATGTTGATGTGGGACCAGTCACCCAACTGAATGACCTTTCAATTCTTCAGACAGCAAACCCCTGGAGACCGGGTGATTTTGTTGTCGTCAGAGTAACGGCTATCGTTCCCGGCGCAGGTACCAATCAGGAATTGAACAGTAATATTATCCTTTTCCAGATTAGAAATGTCAACAATCCCCAATCATCAGTTATTTCACAGTTGATAATGAATCTCCTCTCATTCCTGCCACCAAATATGGTTACTCCGGAGTTGCAGCAGTTCCTGACCCTTTACGGTGCTTCCATTACAGGATACCAGGGAGATGGTGGACAAAACCTGAATTTGAACGAATTCCTTAATCTCTTAAATATGATAATTGCGAACCCGGAGATACTAATTAATATCCGTCTCGAAGGTTCCGGGAGTTAAATATGAAAAAATATCTTTTAAATTTATCCGTACTCATGGTTGCTGTTTTCTTCTTCTCGGGAGCAACCGAAGAGATAAATGCTCCAGCCGCTGTTGTTACGAAGGTTGTTAACGCCGCTGAATACAAGACTTCTTCCGGTAAGTGGACCGATTTGAAAGTTGGACAGGCTCTTAACTCTGAAGATATGATTAAGACTTCAGGGAAATCTCTTGTCGTTGTCAAGTTTACCGATAACTCGGTACTCAAGGTGAGAGAGAATTCCCAGGTTAAAATATCAACCCTTAAGAAAGACAAAAATGTCTCCAAAACAGTAGATGTTGATAAAGGAGCTGTAAATGCTTCTGTTACCAAACAGGATCAGCAGGATTTCAAATTCAAATCACCGACTCTCGTGGCTTCGGTCCGCGGTACCTGGCTCCTCTTTGGAGTCGGAAGTGACACTACAAATGTTGACTTGAAGGAAGGACAGCTCTTCTGCGAAGCCCAGCTTGGAAGACAGGAATCTGGCGATTTGAAAGAAAATCAAACTGTTACAGTAACTCCTGAGGGTTCTTTCAAACCGAGAGAAATGACCGATTCAGAGAAAAAAAGATTCGAGAATTCGAACAGGTCGAATGTCAAAAAAGTGGTGATTAAAACACCGCAAGGTGACATCGTAATAGAATATCTGGAAAATTAAAGAATATATTTTCAGTATTAAGCCGCTTTTCATATTAAAACCATGTGAAAGCGGCTTTTATTTTTTGTTTTTTTTATGCTATTTTGTAAATTCCATAAACCCTTAAAGAAATTACCCAACTCCCGTTTCATCAATATCCCGGAGGTTTAATAGAATGTTAAATTACTTTTTCAAAATCAGTTTCTTTTTGCTTCTGCCTGTGGTTTTGTTAGCACAAGCAAGCAATTTTGTGACGGGCGTGTCACTTACGGATGCCAGAGAGGGCTCTGATCTAACCATAAGAGCGGAGCTGACCAATATCAGCGAAATTTCTGATATCACGATAGCTTATCGTGTATTTGGTACAACGGAATTCATTAAAAAAGAGATGGACCTTTCGGGCGGTAGTGCAAGCATAAATCTGGGTGCAGACGAAATAAGATTGCCGTCTCTCGAATATTATTTCATCATCAAAATGAGAAGCGGTGGTGAAGAAACCTATCCCGTTGATGCAGTCATGCAGTCGTATCTGAATGTACAGGTTCAACCCAAATCAGCCAAGGACAGTGAAGTTTTGCTGCTTAACCCTGAACCGGGTACACCTATGACAACTGATGAGGCTCTCGTTACCATTTCACTTCTTAAAGCCAACGATGAGGTTGACAAAGGAAAAACCCGTATTTTCGTCAACGGAGTCGACCTTTCCGATCAGCTTTTTATCGCCGAGGATCTTATTATTCTTGCCGGTGACAAACTCGTTTCGAATCTCAAAACCGGAGGTTTGAATTCCGTCAGAGTGGAACTCTATAAAAAAGACGGCGCTGCATACCATGCCTACTCCGCAGGTTTTGAAGTCAAGGAAAAAAGCGGTAACAGGATTCAAGGCACACCTTTTGAATATTTCCTTAATGTGAGAGGTGAAACCAGAAACGAAAATGTAAGAGAAGTGAACAACTGGTACAATAACATCTCCCTTGATGGTAAAGCCACCTACGGTGCTTTTGATGCCGATCTGCAGGTTTACGCCACTTCGGAAGAGAAAGGGTACCTCCAGCCTTACAACAGATATAAACTCGGAATCTATAACGAGTATTTCAGAGTAATTGGTGGAGATTATACACCCGGATATCAGTCACTCATCATGAACGGCAAAAGAGTCAGAGGTATCACCAGCAGTCTGCATGTCGGATTCTTTAATGTTCAGGCTTCCTACGGCGAAATAAACCGCGGTATCGATGGAGCGATTGTAGAGATTTTGCCACCGAACACCTCACTTCTTGGCGCTGATATTCAGAGACTCCCTGACGGAAGGATCGCAAGAGTTAATCAGGGTACTTTCAAACGCGATGTCCTGGCAGTCAATCCATACTTCACTGCCGGTGAAACATTTAAACTTGGATTTACCTATCTTCATTCGAAAGATGACCTTGCTTCTGCTCAATTCACCAGACAACCCCAGGAAAATGTTGTGGCTGGTGCCGACTTCGCTTTGAACCTTGACGACAACAGAATCCAGCTATATGCTCAGGGAGCATTCTCCGTCATCAACAAGGATATAACCACGGGAAACATCCCCGATTCGACCATTGACAAGGTTTTTGGTCCCGGTGGTGCATTCAGCGGTAATTCCGGGCAGATAAAAGATATCAAAGACATTATCAGCAGGTTCATCACTTTCAACCAGTTCCTATCCCCATTGAAACCGGATGAACTTTCTTCTCTTGCTTATGAAGTAAGCCTTTCACTTAATTATTTCAACAATTACTTCAAAGGTTCATACATTAGCAGAGGCTTTGACTATATCTCCTTCGGAAATAATTATCTTAGAACCGATGTCTCCGGATTTAATCTCTTTGACCGTTTTTCGTTGCTCGACAACAGGATGTTTCTCTCCCTCGGATACGAAAGACTGGAAGACAACAGAAATAAAACCAAATTTGCGACAACCAAATTCACAAATTTTAATGCATCAGTTTCATACTATCCTGCTTTCAATCTGCCCGGAATCATTCTTTCCTACTCCAGAAATGAAAACAACAACGGTATCCTGAGTACTGATCCTGATCCTATAAGAAGAACCTACGGCATTGATGATTATACCAACAGATTTGGATTGCAGGTTACTTACAGATTCTTTGCTGCATACAACCACAATCTTTCTGCAAATGCTTCGATTTCGAGCAGAAAAGACAACACCATATTCCAGTTTGATGCAAACAATACAATGTTTGGTATCAACTACTCGACAGAGTGGAGCAAAGCATTACAGTCGTTCCTGAACCTTAACATGAGCAATAATGAGATTGTTCAAGGACCGGGAAGACCAACTGTCAACTTTAACATCACTTCACTTGTTGCCGGAGCAAAATATTATCTGATGCAGAACAAGCTCGTTCTCAACGGTTCTGTCTCCCCCACCTTCGGAGATGCAAAAAGAACAGCAATCGATGTGAGCGCACTTTACTATGTGCTTCAGAATTTCTCGCTGCAGTTACAGGTAAGATACATATTGAACAGTGGTGATATTTTTGACCCTGTAAGAAATGTCACAATACCGATAGCAAACGATTCTATAATTGGATTAACAACAAGATATGAATTGAGGTAAGATGCAACCCAGGAAAAACAAGTCAGGCTTCGTAACAAAACTTGCCACAGCAGCGGTTGTTGCACTTCTGACAATTCTTCTCACGGGTGACTTTTTTATCTCAATAAAGCCCATCAAAGAGCTTGAGCTTAAGCAAATTGATGAGAAATTTACAAAAAGAGGTGCTGTCCCGTTTAAGGACAGCACCTCTAATGTTATTATTCTCGAGATAACCCGGAATACTTTTAAGGGCATGCCTGAAAAGTATAAAAAATGGCCCTACCCCCGGGAATTTTTCGCCCGTGTAATTAATAACCTGAATAATGCCGGTGTAAAAGCCATAGGCGTCGACCTTCTTATGGAAAGTTCCAGCATCTTCTCGCGTGAAGATGACTCCACTTTGATAAATGCCATTCTCGCTAAACACAATGTTGTGGTTGCCGGTAAGACTTTCGATGAAAACAGAAACACCGGAGGCAATGTACAGGTGGAGGTCGAAAATCTGAAGGAAGACTACGGGAGTTTCCTTTTCCCGGTCGACAGCTCAATCGGGATCGTGCAGGTAATAGCCGATAACGATGGTGTTCACCGCCGATACTACCCCTTTGCTTATTCCCAGACCTCCAAAAAAAGTGTCCCCACTTTCTCATTCGCAGTATTAAACAAATGGTTCGGTCTCTCTCCGCTCACCATTTCCGAGATTTCAGGTGACTATTTTAAATTGGGGAAAAATCTGATACCGAAGTACGACGATGTTTCGATGCTGGTAAACCTTTACGGTTCATCGCGCACATTCAAACATGTTGATTTTATTGATGTACTCGATGATTCGGTATTCAATACCGCTGAGGAACTTGAATACGGTACATCGTTGAATATTTGGGATGATCCCGCTTCAGGATTGCTCTATTCGGGGATGTTCAAGGACAAGATTGTTCTGATCGGCTCCACTCTCGAGGAAGATCGTGATGTTATTCCCGTTGCGTTATCGACCGACGAAAAAGGCGGAAGCAACACTATTTACGGTGTAGAGTTCCACGCAAATGTTATCCAAAACATTATCGATGGAAACTACATAAACAAGTTTCCCTACTGGGCAGAGGTGCTCCTCATAATTGCTTTTGTAATGATCAGCTTCTTCCTGACTTCCTATCTGAGAGATCTGAAACTTCGCATGAGCTGGATCGTCGAGATCGGAAGTGTCGTGCTGGTCTTTCTCCTGGTTTTTGGAATCAGGGAACTCTCCAATTATCTCTTTATCGATCAGAAACTCCTTCTCTCGTATGTTGGAATTGACCTCGGAATCATTCTCGGTTATTTCTCCAGTACAGCCTACTACTTCATCCTGGAAAGAAGACAGAAAACACAAATCAAAGGAATGTTTTCACAGTATGTCGATAAATCGATGGTTGACGAACTGATTGCCAATCCCGATAAACTACGACTTGGCGGTGAGAAAAAATTTGTAACGGTCTTCTTTTCCGACATTGCAGGATTCTCAACTTTCTCGGAAAACAAGGAACCGGAAGAGCTTGTAGCATTTCTCAACCAGTATCTCAGTGCGATGACGGAATCGGTTATTGCAAACAAAGGAACTCTCGACAAGTACATCGGCGATGCCGTGATGGCTTTTTGGGGAGCTCCGATTCCGATTGAAAACCACGCCCAGCTCGCCTGCAAAACCGCTCTTACTCAGCAGGAAATCATCAAAAGGATGCAGAAAAAGTGGAAGGAGGAAGGGCAGCCGATTATTGATGTGAGAATCGGTATAAATACGGGTGACATGGTTGTTGGTAATGTCGGTGGCACACAGAGATTCGATTACACCGTGATGGGTGACAATGTGAACCTCGCTTCCAGACTCGAGGGAGCAAACAAAGCCTACGGTACTCACATAATGATTAGCGAATCCACTTTTGAACTCGTGCATAAGGAGTTCATGACTCGTGAGCTCGACAGGCTAGTGGTTAAAGGAAAAACCCTGCCTGTGAAAGTCTACGAACTTGTTGCTGAAGCCGGTGCTGAAATTGATGAGGAGACGAAACAAGCGATGCAACACTACTGCGACGCCATGTCAAAGTATCGTAATCGTGACTTCGGAGGCGCCCTCGAACTTTTCAACAAAGCTCTCGAAACCAAACCTGATGACGGACCATCAAAGGTTTACATTGAAAGGTCGAAACACTATATTGAATCACCTCCGGACGAGAACTGGGATGGCGTTTTTAAACTCACTACAAAATAATTTGTTTAGAGGCGGGGTAATTCTCGCCTCTTCCCTTATTATCTCGGCCTGTGCTTCCACAGTACGAATACCCAACAACAGGAACAAACCCGACATCGAGGTAAACAACCCTGAAAGCAATCCCGCCTCCTTCGATCTTAAAGTCGTTTCAACTTTTACCGGAAAAGCCACTTATTATGCCGACAAATTTCAGAACCAAAAGACTGCGAGCGGTGAGGTTTACAAAAAAAGCAAGTTTACCGCCGCACACAAAGACCTCCCCTTCAATACACTTGTGAAAGTTACAAATCTGAAAAACGGGAAAAGTGTCGTGGTTAAAATAAACGACAGAGGACCTTTCGGGAGGGACAGGGAAATCGACCTCTCATACATCGCTGCTAAATCGATCGACATGCTCGCTGATGGTGTGGTGGATGTGAAAGTGGATATTCTCGGGAACAACTGATTACCCCTGATTAACGGGAACAACAAATCCCCTCTCCCTTTTCCTGCTTATTGTTAAATTCACACTTTACAATTTATTTTTTTGGAAAAACTCTCTGATTCTCAGATCACTCACAGAAATTAAGAACTCTGACACAGGATTCCTGCTTGCACTGCTGATTACGGCCGCCGTTTCGGCAGTTCTGCCTGCCATGGCAGTCCCTGTCCTGCTCGGAGCGGTTCTATTTTATGCCCTGATCAAAGCCGGCGGAAGAGAGTTTAATCTTGTTGTGGTTATGCTGCTCCTCTTTCTTACCAGCAGCACACTCGACCCGTCTTTCCGAGTAGCAGTAATCGTATGGTCGCTTGCCTCCCTTGCGTGGTTTGCATTTGATGATCCGGAAAAGCATGAACGGATGAAAATTCCGCGCGGGATAATCCTTTTTGCAGTTTTCACCCTCTTTTTTATTGTACTTTCGGCCCTCGTTTCAATAAACCCTTTTAAGGGATTGTCAGCCGCATTTCGTCAGGCAGTGTTTTTTGTTTTTGCGTTTTTAATCTTTATGAATATCAAAAACCTGAAAGATGTGTATCTCCTGCTGGCAACCGTGTTGCTTACGGGATTGATCAACGGATTTGCAATCCTCTATTCTATTTTTGCCGGTGGTATCTCGGCACATACCCTTTTGGAAGGACCAAGCAGATTCGGCGGGCTTTTTACAAATATCAATATCAATTTTTCAGGAGTCACTCTCGCCGTCTCTTTCCTTATTATCGTGGCTTATTTCTTTCTGAAAAATAACCGGAACATGCCACGAAGGGCTTTTCTCCTTGCAATTCTTTTTCCCCTCTCTCTGGCACTATTGATTTCAAATTCCAGAGCAGCACTTCTCGCAGCTTTCGCGGGTGGCATTACTTTCTTCCTGATAGTTTTCCCAAAATACAGGTTCCATTTTTTCGTAGGAGTCATCGTGTTTGCTTTGGCTGCATTCCTCATACCTCCGGTCAACGAATTCCTTTCGCTGATGCTCCGTTTTGAAAGATTTTTGAATGTAAGGGATCATCTGTGGGCGATGTCGTGGGAATCGATTAAAGATCATCCTCTGCTTGGCACCGGTCCCGACCAGTTTAAGGACTATTTCTTCAAATACATGACCGCCTCCGAAGGAAGCTATGCGGAAATGATGATAAAAAGCCTTTACAAAGAAGCAGGTGACAGCGGTCTCTCACATAATTTTTTTCTTTTCAGACAAACTGAACTCGGCCTTCCGGGACTCATCTCCGCTTTTTGGTTACCGGGGATGTTTATTCTGTTCGCCGTAAGAGCAATGAGAGAATTACGAAATCAAGACAGGGATGGTTTTATTTTGGTTGCCGCATCATTGTCGGTGGGTGTGGGACTATTTGCACGGTCGGTCTTCGAATCAATCGGAATTCTTACCCACGGATGGCTGATGGTCGACCTTCCGTTCTGGGTTTGTTTTATGGTGATTGTTTATTTTTACCGGAAGACCCGCCAAATCCAAACAGAAATCCAGAAAAGCTCCCCATAGCATAATAGAAATGCATCATTATTAGAATTGACGGGAGGCTCACCGCGGGCAGTCCGTATTTCAGAAACTTACTGAAACTTTCCACCATAACTGCCGTCAGATAAATCCCCAGAATCATCATAAATGACCCTATGGTAAAGAGTGCGGTCCTGGAGTAGTCAAAAAAGTGTAGTGCGCCAGTTAGTAACAGGAGTGTGATCTGGAGAGTGTAAAACAACACAGGGGCAGCCTGTTTAATGCTGTGACTTAAGGGATCCAGTGCGAAATACTTCCCGTAGTCAAAGTTCTGCTTCTTAAGTTTTATCAGGGTTTTCCTCGTCCTGTAAAAGTAAATCAGTTCAGGATAGGCGTATCCCTTGAACCCTTTTTTCTCCGCCCTGTGATAAAATTCATTGTCCTGGTTCCTGATAAATTTTTCATCAAACAGTCCGATCGAATCAAAAACCTCTTTACGAACAGCGAAGGCACCACTTCCAAATCCGGGAACAGGTTTCGACACTCCGGATATCCTTTGCCAGTTCCTTCCAAGCCTCGAAAGATGAAACAACTGAATGGACCTTTCGATCATGGTCTCCGCTTTTGGGAAATCGTAACAGGGCGAGAATATCGATACATCTTTGTCCCTCGCGGCAACCTGAGCAAGATTCCTGAAGTAACCGGGATTCAGACTGCTGTGTGCTCCGAGCATCTGTACCACATCAGCCCCATTATCGAGAGCATAACGGACTCCAATATTCAAAGCATTTGGTGTGTATTTGGCAGGATTATCCAGAAGAACAATTTCAATCCCGTCGGAGACTGACTGGCTGACAGTCCACTCAATTTCCTTGTTCTTCGAGCCCGACACAACCACGACCGAAGTAAGATAACCGGTGTTTTCTTCCGTAAGAATGTTGTTTAATAAAGTATTTAGGGAAAGATGGTCGTCGAGAACAGGAATTACTGCAAATATTTTGATGGCGGTATCTGTTTTTGTTAGAAATTTTATTAATTTTCCTTGTAATTTAACCTATGTTTCGTAAATATAAAAAGCTATTAACCATTAATTGTTGAATTCACTTGAAACAGTACAATCATAGCGGCTCAAAAATTCTTATTGTTGATGATGATGCAACAAATCTTAAGTACCTTCTTATCAGACTGACACAGGCAGGATATGAAGTAACCCAGTCACAATCGGGCAATGAAGCACTACAAATGCTTCAAACTTTTTTACCCGATCTCATCCTCCTCGATATTAAAATGCCCGGCCTCGACGGTTTTGAAGTCTGCCGGATTGTTAAGGCGATGGAAGAAACTGAGGATATCCCCATAATATTCCTGACCGCCCTGACTGATACCATCGACAAGATTAAAGGATTTCAGGCAGGCGGTGTTGATTATGTAACCAAGCCGATCAACTTCGATGAGCTTAATGCCAGAATAAACGCACACCTCACTCTCGTTAAACAGCACAGGGAACTGAAAGCCAGTGAGGCCAAGTTTCAGATGCTCGCTGATTTTTCGTTCGATTTCGAGTACTGGCTGAATGATATGAACAAGTTCAACTATGTATCCCCCTCTGCGAAAAGAATAACAGGATATGAGGCTTCAGATTTTGAGAATGACCCTGCCCTGCTGAGACGGATAATTCACCCCGAAGACAGAGAAAAAATCTGGAAGGATATTGAATCAGGTTTCGATTCCACTGAACCGATTATGCGACAATTCAGAATCGTAACCAAAAGTGGCGAAATCAAGTGGATTGCCCATAAATCTCTAATTATCACCGATAAAGAGGGTAAAAACTACGGCAGAAGAGCTTCAAATCAGGATATTACGACTCTAAAACTCGTCGAGGATGCCCTTCGCCAGTCGGAACAGGAACTGAAAGCTGCAAATCATTCCAAAGATGAATTCCTCTCAATCCTCGCTCACGACCTCAAGTCCCCGTTTACAGGTTTAATAGGTTTATCAGAAATGATGAACAACTATTATAATGAACTCAATTCCGACGAAATCCGGGAGTTCTCTTCAGGTATTTATGAGTCTGCAAAGGTTATCTACGCCCTCATCGAAAATCTCCTCACCTGGACAAGAATTCAGTCGGGTAAACTGGAGTTTGAACCTTCAGAAACCAATTTAAGAGATGCAGTCAGGGATGTGGTTTTCTCGAGTGAAACCAGTGCCCTTAAAAAGAACATTACCCTGCTGAACGAGGTTGAACCCGGTATCAGCATAATTTGTGACAGAAACATGCTCGACATGATTCTGAGAAACATCATATCGAATTCAATCAAGTTTACATATTACGGAGGTGAAGTCAGAATTTCAGCCGAACTCGCTGGCAACTTCGTCATTCTTGTGATAAAAGATAACGGAATCGGAATAACTGCCGAGAATCTTGCAAAACTCTTTAAGATGGAATCAATTATCTCAACCACCGGAACAAACAAAGAACAGGGCTCGGGAATGGGTCTGCTGCTAACAAAAGATTTTGTTGAAATCCAGGGTGGTACAATAGTAATTGAAAGCGAATCAGGAGAAGGCACAACGGTCTCAATCTCGTTACCGTTGCAGAAAAAATAATTTTTATTAATGAACTAATTTTCTCCGAAATACATTAATAATGTAGAACTTTCTACATCTGTTAATCTTTCGGAGTACTATGTCAACAAAACCGGCCAACGCGGGTATTTGGGATAAATTCCTGAATATCATTGAAAAAGGGGGGAACCTTCTTCCTCATCCTGCAACACTCTTTCTGATTTTTGCCATTCTCATCGTAGCCGCCTCCGGAGTGGCTTCCTGGCTTGGACTCGAGGTTCAACATCCCGCAAAAGACGAGATGATTAAACCCGTCAACCTGCTTTCGGTTGAAGGACTTCATTACATTCTTACTTCGATGGTTCACAATTTTACTTCCTTTGCACCGCTCGGAACAGTACTCGTTGCATTGCTCGGAATTGGTGTGGCAGAAGGGAGTGGATTGATGGGCACGGCATTAAGACTGATCGTGATCAAGGCACCGGCAAAAATCCTCACTTTCGTGATTGTGTTCTCAGGTGTCATGTCAAACGCAGCAAGCGAAGTTGGATATGTCCTTCTGATTCCCCTTGCAGCAATTATTTTTCTGGCTGTCGGAAGACACCCGGTTCTCGGAATTGCTGCCGCATTTGCTGGTGTCTCGGGAGGGTACAGCGCCAATCTCCTCCTTGGTACAATCGACCCCCTGCTCGCAGGTCTCTCGCAGGAAGCAGCCCACATAATAGACCCTAACTACTCCGTAAACCCAGCGGCAAACTACTACTTCCTCGCAGTCTCAACATTCATTATTGCAGCAGCAGGAACATGGGTAACCGAAAAACTTGTTGCCCCAAGACTCGGGAAATATACCGGTGACGAAAAACCGGAAGAACTTAAACCTCTCACACCTCTCGAGAAAAAGGGTTTATGGTCAGCTTCTGCTGTTGTTTTTGTTCTTGCGTTGGTGATCATCGCCGGGCTCGTTCCTGAAAACGGATATCTTCGCGATCCCAAAACAAACGATATTCTAAAATCACCTTTTATGTCGGGAATTGTAGCCATCATTTTTATTGGTGGAGCACTCGCGGGTCTCGCTTATGGAATCGCTGCAAAAACGATAAAAAGTGATTCCGATGCAATGAAAGGGATGAGTAAATCGATGGAAACACTGGGGTCATACCTCGTGCTGGTTTTCTTCGCTGCTCAGTTTGTTGCTTATTTCAACAAAACAAATCTTGGTTTGATAATTGCTGTTGAAGGCTCCTCAGTACTGAAATCTCTCAATCTCGGTGAGATTCCCCTGATGATTTCATTTGTCATCCTGACTTCAATTCTGAATCTTTTTATGGGCTCTGCCTCTGCAAAATGGGCTATAATGGCACCTGTCTTCATCCCGATGTTTATGCTGTTGGGCTATTCTCCCGAGTTTACACAGGCAGCTTACAGAGTGGGCGATAGTGTCTCAAATGTAATCTCACCCATGATGTCATATTTTGCACTGATCATTGCCATGATTCAGAAATATGACAAAAATGCCGGTTTGGGGACATTGATTTCCACAATGATACCTTATACCGTGGTGTTCTTCATCATCTGGTCTCTGTTGCTCGTGGGATGGGTAGCGATGGATTTACCTCTGGGTCCCGGCTCCAGATTGTATTATCCATAGTGTAAACGCTGTTGCAGGATTTATTTTGAGAATCCGGGAAGAAGAATTGATGGATTTCATCTGTCAATTCTTCTTCCGGTTTTAAAGTGAAAGGTTACAGTTTCAGTATCTTCTTGATATCTTTCATCGATTTGTTTTGAGATACCAGACTAAAAAACAAAATTTGTTTCTCCACATGGGTCGTCCAGTATTCCCAGTTATGATCACCTGAATCAGCAAGGTTCAAAATTGGCACTTTCCTTGAGGCTGCCTCTTTTGCAAAGGAGGAATTGACCCCAAAAGCAAAATCCTTTTTACCACAGGCAATGAAGATTTTCAGTTTCTCTTTCTTCCCTTTGAAGTTTTTCAAAAGGTGAATCGCAGAATTCTTTTCCCAAACTTTTTTGTTCTTCGCATAGTCTCCGAGTCTCTTTTTAATTCCCCACTTACCGGAGAACTTGGTGATGTCCAGTATTCCGCTCATCGACCCGGCTGCCTTGAAATAGCCATCTTTTTTGAGATAAAATGATATGGCACCGTGACCACCCATGCTCAAGCCGGTAATGAACCTGTTTTTCTCATCGACCCGGTATTTGCTCTCTATGTAAGGGACAACCCTTTTCCAAAATGCGCTCTCATATTGCAGTTCTTTTCGGTCGTTGCTGTTCACATACCAGGAATCATAGTAGCCGTCGGGAAGTACTATAATCATCTTGTAGAGGTCGGCAAGCTTTTGGATATCATAGTTTACTTTCCAGTCATACGATGAACCTGCCCACCCGTGAAGGAGATAAACAAGCGGATATTTGGTATTGTTCTTTCTGTATTCCTTCGGCGTATAGATGAAAAGCTTGTTGATGATCGTCGACTTGTCATTATTCCCCTTGTCGAGCTGCTCATATTCTGCCTTTGGAGAAAAAAAAGCTAGGTTTACGGAATCCTGTGAATACAGAGTCCCGGAAAAGGAAAGGAAAAGGAATAACAGGATTCTGGTTTTGAGTCTCACTAGTTATTCTCCATCAACCCAGTCGGCAAAGAAAACATTGGTATCACCTTTTTCTTTGTTAAATCTGTTGGAGGCGAAAACGAGGTGTTTTCCATCCTTAGTAAACATCGGGAATCCGTCAAAAGATTCGTTGAATGTAACCTGTTCGAGACCTGTACCGTCAATCTTGATCAGGTAAAGATCGAAATTCCTTGGGTCCTTACTTAAAGCATTTGAACAGAAAATGATTCTTTTACCATCGGGATGAAAGAAGGGAGCGAAACTTGCCTTACCAAAATTTGTTACCTGAACCTTGTTTTTGCCATCTGCATCCATTACGAATATTTCAAGAGCGCCCGGTCTGACGAGTTTTTCTTTTACAAGTTCGTCATAGTCCTTAAGTTCTTTATCAGTTTTTGGTCTGCTTGCTCTGTAAACAATTTTGGAACCGTCTGCTGAGAAAAAGGCACCACCGTCATATCCTTTTTCGAATGTGAGCCGTTTTTGGTTGCTTCCGTCAATGTCCATTATATACAGTTCAGGATCACCATCGCGAAGGGAGGTAAAAATTATTTTATCACCTTTCGGTGAAACTGTTGCTTCAGCGTCGTAGGAATCATTGTTGGTTACCTGACGAATGTTTTTACCGTCTTTGTCGGCAATAAATATTTCGTAGGAATCGTAAAGTTTCCAGACATAACCTTTTGAAAAATCAGGATTCGCAGGGCATTTGGCATCAGCCACATGTGTGGAAGCATAGATGATCGATTCATCTCCAGGCATGAAATATGAGCAGGTGGTTCTGCCATGACCGGTAGAAACCATTTTTTTATCTGTTCCGTCAATATTCATTGTGAATATCTGATCGCACTCCATCCCCTTGGTTTTCGCCTGAAATATCAATTTTTTGTTGTCAAATGAGAGGTAAGCTTCTGCATTTTCACCACCATCAGTGATCATTTTTATATTTTTTAGTCTCTTTTCACCTTTAAAAACCATGCTGTCGGCATTTTGCGCTGTTGCAGAAAAATTGAAAATAACCATTGATATCAGTAAAAGCAGAATGCTCTTCATCTAATTAACCTCATAGATTGTGTTTGTGTTCGAAAAAGTTTTAAGACAAGCCTTAAATTAAGGTTTATTGCGGGACATGAACAAGGAAAAATTCTTTGGCGGCTTTTCCGATTCTTTCAGCCTCTTCCATTGTCATGTGCATACCGGGGACGCTTTCATCGTCCTCCCCTGCTTCGAGTATCGCAAGGTCGGCTCCTTTGGCGTGGTGCAAAAGTTCGTCACAGTAGGCAGTATCACCACCATAGCAAATTTTCTTGCCACCGTAGCCAAACTTAAATCCGATGGCAGGCACGAGTCGGGTTTCGTTTCCCTTTCCTGTCATTTCACTGTGCTTTACGGGAAATGGAGTGATTGAGACTCCGTGACGGGAGAACCGTTTAGAGTCCATGATTGGCTTTAAATATATTGGATAGGAAGTGCTTAGACCGTAAACAGTCCGGAACGCATTATAAATACTCTCTATCTCAAAGCATCCTTCGGGATAATGGATATTCATTGGAGAGCGTTTCCTCATGACGCGAAGGTAGGTAAGCAGTGACCACACTCCGCCGACATGATCATGGTGACCATGAGTAATAAAAATATCTGTGATTGATAAAATCTCTTCGGGGTGGAGTTCTTCATTTAGATCACGAAGTATCCCGTCACCCGGATCAATGACTATCTTCGTCTCACCGGCCCGCAATAAGATACCCGTGGCAATAGCAGGAATTGAACAAAAGATCTTGATACTGAAATCTTCCTTTTCCCAGAAGATTGGATATTCGGATTTAACCATAAAAAAGCTGTCTCATTTTTAAATTACAACCATCGCTGTGAGTCCTCCGACAAAAAACGCTATTACCCACGCACTGATCCAAATCGTAAAACCCTCTCTCCAGCCCCTCTCCTTAAGCATAACCATAAATGATGCAATACAAGGGACAAAAAGAGTAATCACCACTAGTGACACAGCAACCTGCATCGGGGTAAGAGACAGATCGAAAAGGCCTGCAGCTCCAAAATCTCTTCTGACTGTTCCCATCACAAAAGCAACTGACGCCTCAGACGGAAGTTTCAGCCAGTTCACCGTTAACGGTTCAAGAAAATTCGTGAATACTGCAAGTAGTCCGGTTATCTCTAAAATTCCAACTCCAAGCGCTCCGATGAAAAACCATAAAGCAGCCTCTTTCATGAAACCGGTTGATCTGTACCAGGTTTTTTTCAAAATATTGTCTATCCTCGGCACACGCATCATCGGCAGATCAATTAACAAGGGAGTGCTCTGCCCCGGCAACATTTTGTGCAAAACTGTTGAAACTGTTATCATCATGGCTACAATCACTGTGGCGTACACCAGCATGGCTTGAGGACCGGCGGTTCCGGCAAGTACTGCAATAACAGCGAGCTGCGCAGAACACGGGATGACAAATTGAAGAATAGCCGTGGCAATCGTTTTTTCCCTCTCACTTCCGAGTATTCTGGTGGTAATCGTTGCCATGGTTACACACCCAAACCCGAGAAGTATCGGGATTACCGCTCTTCCGTTTAACCCGATTCTCGAGAGGGACCTGTCCATCATCGTGGCAAGCCTTGGCAAATAACCCGAATCCTCGAGAATTGCCATCACAAAATAAAAAGCTATCACCAGGGGTAAAAGAAGAAACAGCAGATATGTAATTGTCATGCTGAAAACGCCAAACTCTCCAAAGAAGAGTTTTACAATTGGATTGGGGAAATGAAAATCGACCTGGGTGTCTTTGTTTGCTGCTGCAGCTTCAAACGATTTTTTCAGCGCGGGTTCGTACTTGATTCCCTCTTTAAATCTAAACTCTTTGGTTCCTGTTGCATTTCCATCCTGATCAAGTGAGGTCACTTTAATGTCAACGGGCGTAAATTCACCGACAAAACTTTTTGTGTAAAATTCAAAATATCTTTTCCCGACTGTGTCCTCTGTGAATCCTACAAGTCGTTGAGCAACCAAATCGCCAACCAGAAAATAGAGAACCACCAGTACAACTGCCAGAATTGGGATACCTGTAACGGGATTTAATGAAAGGCTTCCAAGTATATTGAAAAAACGCCCTTTGGAAGTGTCTTCATATTCGACATCCGCAATTATCTCATTTACACTTTTTCTTCTTTCAATATAAATCGCTTCACGGTCGTCAGCACTTCCGCATTCAAATCCGTACTTGGCAGATACTTCCTCATCACCTTCAGCTACAAGAAGAGCCACACCTCTGCCGTGATTATTCACGATGTGCTGGTTCAATCTGCCGGTAATTTCGCCGCTGACATTTCCTGTTCTTGCTTTCTCGATTGCCTCGGGCAGGAGATCAAAACCTGCTTTACTAACAGCAGAAGTCTCTATCACTTCAACACCGAAAAGTGCAGACAACCTTGCTGCGTCAATTTTTATCTTTTTTCTTTTAACTTCATCGCTGAAATTGAGAACAATTGTAACCTTCTTCCCCATCTCAATCAGTTGTTTTGTAAGAAAGAGATCCCTCTCAAGATGAAGTGAATTTACAACATTAAGCACGATATCAGCTTCGATGATCACATCCCGGGCAACTCTCTCCTCATCATTAAATGATGAGACACCATATATTCCCGGGGTATCAAGAATTTCATAATTTTTCCAGGTACCTGTACTTACTGAAACGGTTGTACCGGGGAAATTCGAAACATCAACATAAACTCCACTCAGATAATTGAACACGAGCGATTTGCCCACATTGGGATTGCCAACGAGGACAACCCTCTTTCTCTCAACGAGTGGTTCGTTCAAATTTGGAGTCTGTAATAAATCTTTCGGGCTTACTTTTATGCCCGTGGCTTCTGTTCTCATTGTCAAAGTTCTTCTGAAATTAATATCTGCGACGCCAGTTCATATCCCAGCGCAATCTCCTGCCGGTTCTTCTGTATAACTACAGTGCCTCCCGGCAATCTCTCAAGACAAAATATTCTGTCACCCTCGCTTATACCAAATCTGATTAACTGTACTTTCAGCACTCCGTGTGGCAGAGCCATCACAGTAAAATATTTCCCTTTACGGGCTGAATCAAGCGTTCTTTTTTCCATTATACCAGGGGCAATCCGGTTTTTTCTCACACCGGGCAAAAATATTGTATGAATAGCTCGAGGTTTTATAACCAAGATTTTCACCGATTTCCTTCGACATCTCTTCGAGTCTGTGTTCCGTAAACTCCACAATCCTTCCACAATCCATACATACAAGGTGGAAGTGATTCTGTCTCTTGAAATTGCTTTCGTAATAGTTTACTTTGTTTGAAAAATTGCGGAGGGATAAAAGTTCTGCCTGACAGAGGAGTTCGAGTGTATTATACACGGTTGCCCGCGATACATGCGAGTGGTTGTTCTTCATCGAAATAAAAAGTTCGTCAGCGCTAAAATGACCGTCAAACTCCAATGCCGCTTCAAGAACTTCGAATCTTTCGGGTGTTATTCTGTTGCTTCCCCGTTTGAGGAAATCTCTGAATAACTCGGTTGCCTGGTTGTTTTTCACTTCTTCTTAAAATTATTTAGATTTAATCTACATAAAAATAACATTTACCCGGCAATTAAACAAATAAAATTTCTGTCGCTTGAAAATAGATTTTTCTCCGACTTCCATTTGAATGATTTTTATCATATTATTTAATTAATTTACCATGTAAATCATTCAATTTTTGAACCAATGAATACTACTAAATTGAACCCGATAATAAAATTCCTTGTATTACTTTTCCTCTTTCCGTTTTTTGCTCAGGCACAGTTTACATCATCCAATCTTCCCATTGTAATAATAAATACCAACGGGCAGATTATTATTGATGATGAAAAAATAACTGCTGACATGGGAGTAATATATAACGGAGAGGGCGTCCGCAATTATATGACCGACCCCCGTAATCACTACAACGGTAAGATCGGCATTGAGATCAGAGGCTCAAGCACACAAATGTTCCCTAAAAAAGGTTATGCTGTTGAAACCAGAGACTCGACCGGGGAAAATCTTAATGTACAATTACTCGGTATGCCATCCGAAAACGACTGGGTCTTCAACGCAGAGTATAACGACAAAACATTAATGAGGAATGTGCTTGTTTATGACATGGCAAGAAGAACCATGAAATATGCATCAAGGTCACGCTACTTCGAACTCGTTCTCAACGGTGAGTATATCGGCACTTATGTTCTTCTGGAAAAAATTAAAAACGATAAAAACAGAGTCTATATAAAAGAACTTGACCCGGAAGATATCACGGATGACGCACTCACAGGTGGTTACATTGTCAAGGTCGACAAACTTGACGGTGAAGACAATGGCGGATGGTATTCAAACTATCCTCCCTACCCGGGTGCCACACAGTCTATATATTATCAGTTCCACATCCCAAAAGCCTCCGATATTGTCCCGCAACAAATTAATTACATAAAGGCTTTCGTAACCAATTTTGAAAGCGTTATGGCTTCCCCTCAATACGAGGATTCGCTTTATGGTTACCCTTCCATTATTGATGAAACTTCATTTGCCGACATGTTTCTTATCAGCGAAGTCTCGAGAAATGTTGATGCTTACCGTCTGAGTGCCTACATGTATAAAGACCGTGATTCAAGGGACAGGAAACTATATGCCGGACCAGCCTGGGATTTTAACCATTCCCTCGGAAATGCCAATTATTACGACTCCTGGCTCGGAAACGGGTGGCAACTCGATGTTCTCACCAGCGATACGAGTTTCCTGTACAATGACTATTTCCAGGTCCCCTTCTGGTGGAAAAAATTTAAGGATTCCCCAAGATTCAAAGCAAAAGTGAAGGAAAGATGGGCAATCCTCAAAAACACAGCTTTCGATAAAAACCGGATTTTTGGTGTGATCGATTCGCTGGTGACCTATCTGAATGAAAGTCAGACCCGCAACTTCCAAAAATGGCCCATCCTCGGTCAGTGGGTATGGCCTAACTGGTATGTGGGACAGACTTATCAGGACGAGATTACCTATCTGAAGAACTGGATAAACGGGAGACTGCTTTGGGTAAACTATGCGATAAATCTCTTTACCAGCACTGAAGATGAGAAACCACTCCCTGAAGATATTCTCCTTATCTCCAACTATCCAAACCCGTTCAATCCCGTTACAAATGTGGATTATCAGATTCCGGGGAATGGCACAGCGAATATTTCCGTCTTTTCCGCAGATGGGAGCCTCGTTTCAACTCTCTTCTCGGGTGAAGTTACAAAAGGAAGGTATAAAGTGGAATTTGATGCAGGTAATTTGAGACTTGCCTCCGGGTTTTATCCTGTGGTAATTTCCTATTACCCTGAAAACGGTGTGATGCAAAAGAAAACTGCAAAAGTGATTTATTTGAAATAAATTTATCCACTTCAAGTGAGGTACATTCAGTAAAGATGCTCGAATTACGAAACATTACAAAAACTTTTGGAAAGACAACTGTAGTTGATAATATATCAATTACTATTGGCGAGGGTGAATTTTTCTGTCTTTTGGGACCCAGCGGTTGTGGGAAAACGACCCTCCTGAGAATGATTGCAGGATTTGAGACTCCAACAAAAGGCTCGATCATATTGAACGGTCTGGATATCACTTCTCTTCCCGCTTATAAAAGGGATTTCAACCTCGTTTTCCAGAATTTTGCATTGTTTCCACATCTTTCGGTTTATGATAATGTGGCTTACGGTCTGAAAGTGAAAAGAGTCGCTGCATCCGAGATTGAGGAGAGAGTAAATCAGACACTCGATTCCCTCGGTTTGCAGGGTTTTGGGAAAAGACTCCCCTCAACCCTTTCAGGCGGGCAGCAACAAAGAGTGGCGGTTGCCAGGGCAATCATCAACCGCCCCAAAATATTACTCCTCGATGAGCCATTGTCCTCACTCGATAAAAAAATTGCAGAACGAACCCTCATGGAGCTCACTGATCTGCAGAAAAACCTCGGAATCACCTTTTTATATGTAACTCACAATCAACATGAAGCCCTTTCTCTTGCCGACAGGATAGCACTGATAAACAATGGAAAAATCTCACAACTGGCTTCCCCGGCTGAGTTGTACGAAAAACCTGCTGACCGTTTCACAGCCGGCTTTATCGGTAAAATGAATTTTCTACCCGCCGAGGTTTTGAGCAGGGATGACAACCACTACAAAATTAGACTTTTCGACTCACACACAATCAACTTCAAGTCGAACGGTGAATTCCGTCTCGGAAACAGTTCCTACTTTTGCCTGAGACCC